>DLRV01000035.1 GCA_002500565.1 Holosporaceae bacterium UBA7879 | reverse complement strand
TCTGGTACAGCCCCAAATTTTTTTTATATTTTTATGTTATCTGGCTTATTTTGCTAGCTATTCTGATGTCCTATTTACTCTTGAACCAAGGCTTGAAAAAAATCATTTGCTGATTTTCTTATTTTTTTATGCAGTGACCATTTCAATGCTTTTTACTTTTATTCAAAGAGTCATTGAGATGGCTTTGCCCGACTTAAAAAGTAAAACACTTATTTTTTCAGTGCCAATTTTTGAAATTATATTTGCCGGTTTTTTTGGATATTTTAACCCAATTTTTTTTGGACTTATGTTTGTTCAGGTTCCTTTTGTTTCAATTCTTATCAATATTTTTAGTCCCTTTATTATTCCAATAATTGCAGTGATGAGTTGTCTTTTCTTTTTTGAGAAAAAGAGGGCTTTCTACACTGGAGCAATAATTTTTGTTGTTGTTTTAGCTTTTAGTTTAAATCTTTACTACGATAAAAAACAAAGTAACGTTTGTATTGGGATGCATACAGAGGTTCATAAAATTGGGAGGAAACACAACTTTAATTTAAACATGAAAAATTTAGTAAGTTTTGCTCGAGAAAATAAAAAAGTACCAATATGGCTTTTCCCAGAGGCCTTATTTTCAAATGGTAACCTTGTAAATGTTTTTTTTAGAATGAATCGACAGACTAACCAATATATTTTCTTTAATCGGTTAACTAAGGAGAAGCCCAAAAAAAGTTTATTGATTGGTATCAATAATAAAAAAAGAGTGGTTTTTAAGCATCAAAAAAGATTGGTTGTTCCTTTTTATGAAAAACACCTTGATCAAGATCTTTTGCAGATAAGAAAAAATGAGAAAAGGTCCAACCTGATGGTGCTAAACCATCAAATTATTCCTTTTATTTGTATGGAGATATTTAAGTGGCGCTGGCCATTCAAAAAAGATGCAAAAAAGATTGTTATGTATAGTGCTAACTTATCTGATGTACAGTCAATGACTGGGAAGTTTATTTGTTTTTTAATTGCAAGAATGCAAGCCGCTTTTCAAGGCGCATCTTTATGCGAGGCGGTCAACGCAGGCTTTAAATCCTGACCCAAGAAAGTTTCTCTACACAGCGTAACGACGGAGGAGTTGATAGTCTTTTAGCATACTGAAAAACTGATCTGTGTTTTTGTCTTCATCAGATGTATCTGGATGATATTTTTTTGCCAAAACTCGATAGCGCTTCTTGAGTTCAAGTTTTGTAAAGGGGTAGGCCAATTCAAACCTTTTGATAGCTTGGTGGACGGTTTCAGGAATATCAGATTTGGGCATGTTGGCTGAATCTTGACCAAACAAATCATAGGGGTTGGTTTGCCAGTATTTCTTTTTGCTTTCGTATCTTGTGCCAAACAAATGACGTGGGCGGCGCCATGTTAAATCAATATCATTTTCACGGGCAACCTGTTCTGGGCTCATGCCTTTATAATAATTCCATTGAGCGTTATAGGAAGCAATGTGATCCTGGCAAAAATACACATAGTCATGCAGTGAATTGCGATCTTTTGGGGCTTTGTGCTGGCCTGGATTGGAGCAGTTGGGATGCGCACAGGTTGGCTGATCAACTTGATCAGAAGAAAACGCACGATGAGCGCTAAAAAACTTATCTTTGCTAGTGGCCATAACTGCACTATAATCTGACCATAATCGCTTTTCAAGTAACGGCTAACGGTATTTATTAATGCAAAAACCTATAGAGACACTAATTAGAACGCGTTTAACCAAGGGCCTTGATCTACGTTATCTACAGATTGAAAATCAAAGTCACCTTCATGCTGGTCATAAAGCAATGCAAGGCGTAACGCATGCGGAAACCCACTTTGTTTTACGGCTTTGGGCAAAGGAATTTGAGAGCTTAAGTTTAGTCAAACAACAAAGGCTGGTTTATGGTTTATTGAAAGACCTGATGCCGCAGCCAATTCATGCATTGTCCCTTAAAATAAAATCAGAGCTTGATTTTAGCGGATAGTTATTTATGTATGGTAAAATGCAATAATAAATAAAGTTTAATATGTTTAAGTTATTAACTGTTCCAAATCCAAAGCTTCGTATTGAGGCTGAACCTGTAGATGATTTTGGCCCTGAAACGATAGCCTTAATTGATGGTGCTATTGAGTTAATGTATGCCCAAGAGGGCGCAGGTTTAGCTGCGCCACAATTCGGCGTTCATAAGAAATTCTTTGTTATGGATATCCCTGAATCAAGAGAAGATGAAAAAAGTCAGCTGCAAGTTTTTATCAATCCTGAGATTATTAGCCAGTCGGAAGAGCAGGTCGTTTTAACAGAAGGATGCTTGTCTGTGCCTGGAGTAAGTGCTGAGGTGACGCGGTCAAAAGAAATACGCGTACGCTATCTTGACAGAGACTTCAAAAGCCGTGAAAGAGACTTCTTTGGCTGGCAAGCGCGCTGTATTTTGCATGAATATGATCATTTGGTGGGTAAACTTTATGTTGATCATCTGCCCCCCATGAAACGAAAAATGCTGTTGAAAGAGTCTGCCCGCTATCAACGTGAACAAAACCAAGAAAACCAAGCGAATGAGTCATAAGCCTCGCCTTATCTTCATGGGTACGCCAGCGTTCTCTGCGGAAATTTTAAACGGACTTATTCAAGCAAATGACTATGAGATTGTTGCTGTTTATAGCCAACCGCCACGGCCAAAGGGGCGCGGTAAGGCAGTTTGTAAAAGTCCTGTGCATGAATTGGCTGAAGTTTATGACTTGCCCGTTGAAACCCCTTTGTCTTTGAAAACAAGAGATGCATTAAGGCACTTTCAAGAGCTTAAGGCTGATCTGGCTATTGTTGTGGCTTATGGGTTGATCTTGCCAGAAGAAATTCTTGAGATGCCAAAGTTTGGATGTCTAAATATTCATACATCTGCGTTGCCGCGTTGGCGCGGGGCGGCTCCGATACAGCATGCCATTTGGGCGGGAGATACTGAAACAGCTGTTAGTTTTATGAAGATGGATGCAGGTTTGGATACAGGGCCTGTGTACCAGATGGTACCAATTGGGTTGAACGGTAAGGAAACAACTGCTGATTTATATGCAAAAATGGCCCAAGTAAGTGTGCAAACGCTTCCTGAGGTGATATCAAAGATTTTGTTAGGCCAGGCAAATCCTTCAGTGCAGCCAGAGCAAGGTGTATCTTATGCATCGAAAATTGATAAACAAATGGCGCGAATTGATTGGCAACAGCCAGCTGCTGCTATCGAAAGGCAAATACGAGCGATGAACCCCAGTCCAATTGCTTGGTGTTTGTACAAAGGTCAGGTTTTGAAAATTTATCAGGCAGAGATAAGAGAGCAAAAAGACACTGATAATAATTTTGCACCAGGCGAAATTATTGCGGATGATTTTGATATTGCGTGTGGGAGAGGTGTTCTTCGGCCTGTTATTGTGCAAAAACCGGGTGGCAAACCAATGCCGAGAGAAGATTTTTTGAGAGGGTTCAAAATCCAAATTGGGGATAAGTTAGCTTAATGGCACGTTATAAGCTGACAATTGAATATGATGGAACGGGGTATTCTGGTTGGCAAAAGCAAGAAAATGTCCCAACCATTCAGCAAACACTTCAAGATGCTTTTAAAAATTTTTTGGGATATGAGCCTGATATTACAGGATCAGGTAGGACGGATGCAGGCGTCCATGCGTGTGGTCAGGTAGCGCATTTAGATATAGAAGAATCACAATGGACGGCTGATTCTTTAATGGCAGCTGGAAATCATTATCTTAAAAATACAGGTATTGCTCTCTTAAACATTGAAGTTGCTAGGGATGAATTTCATGCAAGATTTGATGCTGTGAAACGCTTTTACACCTATAAAATTATTAACAGACGGGCGCCACTGACTTGGCAAAAAACACAAGCCTGGCAAGTGTATCAGGCCTTGGATGTTGAAATGATGCAGCAAGCTGCAAATATTCTGATTGGTCATCATGATTTTAGTAGCTTTCGAGATAGTCAGTGCCAGAGTTTGTCACCGCTTAAAACATTGGATGCAATATCCATTGAGCATCAGCAAGATACAATCCTGATTCATGTTGACGCACGATCGTTTTTACATCATCAGGTGCGGATTATTGTTGGAACATTGGTTGAAGTGGGACGCGGGAAAATTAGTGTGGAGCATATGACAAAGATTTTAGAGGCCAAAGATCGATGTGCAGCTGGACCTACTGCCCCAGCTCACGGGCTTTATTTTGATAGGGTGTGCTATTAAGGCATTGCTTTACAAAGGAGCCGTAAAAAAGCATAATCCGAATTTATTTTTAACTATTTAAGGAAACTTATTTATGAAAGATTTTATAAACCTTGGTGTGATTGTTTTGTTATCAGTTGTGCTTTGGTATTTACCAGTTCCGGATGGTTTAACCCCTCATGCTTGGCATTTATTTGTTGTTTTTATTGCAACAATTGTATCGATTATTGTTAAGCCGCTTCCACTTGGCGCGCTAATAATCCTGTCAATTTCTGTATCATGTTTAACGGGTGTTTTAACCATTCAAAATGCTTTGGCTGCCTATGGTAAGCCCATTGTTTGGCTGATTCTCTTTGCCTTTTTTATTGCGCAGGCTTTAACGCAAACTGGATTAGGGCAAAGAATTTCATACCACATACTGTCTGTTTTTGGGCGCAGTCCTTTAGGATTGTCTTATAGTTTTGTTCTGACAGACTTGGTTCTAGCACCTGCCATTCCAAGCAACACAGCGCGAGGAGCGGGTATTATTTATCCAATCATTAAATCACTTATTAATGTGTTTGATGGGCCACGTGTTATTCCGGATCGAAAAGGAGCGCTGGGGCCATTTTTAATTAAAAGTGCATTTCAAGCCAATATTATTACCAGCACGATGTTTTTAACAGCTATTGCGGGCAACCCTTTTGCCGCTGATTTTGCGGCTCAGCAAGGCGTTGAATTGTCATGGGGTAAATGGGCTTTGGCCGGTAGTTTGCCAGGATTGATTTGCTTGATATTAATTCCGATTATTATTTACCCATTCTTGAAACCTGAGAAATTGGAATCAGTTGATGCACGCCAAATGGCCAAAAAAGAGCTGTCTAAAATGGGCCCTATGGATCATAAACAAAAAATTCTTTCTTTTATCTTTGCTGGTTTATTGCTGATGTGGGCTGGTGGCGCTTCTTATGGAATTCATGCAACCCTTGCTGCGATGATTGGCATTGTTTTGTTGGTAATGACTAAGGTTATTAGTTGGGATGATATGATGAAAGAAAAATCCGCATGGAACACATTTGTTTGGTTTGGTGCGTTGATTATGTATGCCCATGAAATTAGTAAATCTGGAATTATTGATTGGTTTGGCGCTGGTGTTGCAGGTGTGGTTGCCAGCCATAGTGCCGTGATGGCTTTCATTATTATTACAGCTGTTTATTTTTATACACACTACTTTTTTGCCAGTACGACTGCTTTGATCAGTACAATGTTTGGTGTATTCTTAGCTGTGCTGTTGGGAAAGGGAATTGACGGCTTTCAGGCGGCAATGACCTTAGCAGCTTTTAGTTGCTTGTCATCTTGTATCACACACTATGGAACAGGATCGGCACCGGTTTATTTTGGTGGGAACTATCTTTCCGTGAAGACCTGGTGGAAAATTGGGTTTGTTCTTGGATTGTTTTATATTGCTGTTTGGTGGGGTATTGGAAGCCTTTGGTGGCAACTTCTAGGCCTGGGACAAAGCCCATTTTTGTAAAGTAAAAGGTTACTGTTTTGAACTCCTAAATTGCGTTCCTATCTAAGGTGCAGTGATGGATTATTTACTGTCGCTTGAAAACTTCAGAACAATCAAGCCCTCAAGTGTTGCTCCTGCTGTTTAAGAAAGCCAGCTATTTGGCAACGAAGCACTGTCCTTTTTCGGCCTTGATACGCGAGCAAAAATCAGCAGCTTCATTGTGGCTAGAGAATGATCCAACTTGAACACGGTAAAAAGTTCCCTTTCCAGGAATTTTTTTGCTATCAATCAGCATTTTTTCACCTGAAAAGAGCTTCTTATGTTTGCGTTTTAGGGAGTTCCAGGCCATTTCAGCTCTTTTTTTATTGGGAAATGAGGCCAGTTGAACACGGTATACTTTTCCTTGAATATTCCTTTCCTTCTTATTGTTAACCCATTTTGGTTTTTCAGTTTTTAAAACAGGTTTAACAACAGGTGGTGGGGCTTTGATAACAACGGGCTCTTCGACAACAACCTTTTCAATAACGGGGGTGATTTCTTCCACCGTTAGAGGTTGCTTTGATTTGTCTTCATGAGAAGAGGAAGACGTATCATCAATGATTGCCATTGGTTGCTCTGTGTTATTGTTGAGGACGATTTGTTCCTCTGACTCCATAACTTGTTTTTTATTGCCAAGAAGGTTTTCGTAGACAGCTTTGTCTTGATGAGGGAACTGTATGCCACCCGGATTTTCTGGTTTTTGTTTGATGGGTTTTTCCTCGCGTCCAATAACGTATTGCTTGTTGTTTTGTTGGGTGCTTGGATAAAAGAGGTAATACAAAATAACAAGACCAATCACCCCCGCAAGAACGGCTAAGGTAATTGTGAACCATTTAGATGTTAAGATTGACTCTTTGGTTGTGCGCGCTTCGTATGATGTTTCGTCCCAGATAGGATCAGACATGGTTTATAGCCTTAATTATTAATTTCATATAATCGCAAGTTATCACGAAGGCGTCAAGAACGTGTTTTCTAATATGGTTGACAATTAATGAGCTTCAGCCCAGTTTTTTCCCGTACCTGCATCAACCACCAATGGAACAGAGAGATGCGCTTGTTGTTCCATTAACTTTTTAGTTGTTTGGATAAACTCTTCAGCGTGATCTGGCCTAACTTCGAAAATCAATTCATCATGAACTTGTAGTAGCATGTGGGCATCGAAATTTTTCTTTTCAATCATGGTTGGAATTTTAGCCATGGCACGTTTAATAATGTCAGCATTTGATCCTTGAAGTGGGGCATTGATGGCCTGACGTTCGGCATAGTTTTTTAGCATAGGGTTTTTGGCATTGATGTTGGGGACATAACAAGGTCGATCAAATAGGGTTTTAACAAAGCCATGTTGCCTGGCAAAGTCGATGGTTTTTTCCATGTAGCGCGTTATCCCAGGATATTGTTCTTTATATCTTTTGATGTAGTCGTTTGCGTCAGAAACACTGATATCGAGCTGTCTTGCAAGACCATAACCACTGATGCCATATATAATGCCAAAATTGATGGCTTTGGCTTGACGCCTCTGTTCTTTGGTTATCTCTTCATAAGATATATTGAATACCTGGCTGGCTGTAAGGCGGTGGATATCTTGATGGTTAATAAAGGCCTGTTGCAACACAGGAATATTGGCCATGTGAGCTAGGAGCCTAAGTTCTATTTGTGAATAATCGAGAGAGATAAGAGTGTAGCCTGGAACAGGAATAAAAGCCTGCCGAATCTGCCGACCAACTTCCGTGCGAATGGGGATATTCTGCAGGTTGGGATTGGTAGATGAAAGCCTACCTGTTGATGTTGCTGAAAGAGTGTAATTGGTGTGAACGCGTCCTGTCTGTGGATTACACTCACGGAGAAGTCCATCAATGTAAGTTGATTTAAGTTTTGAAAATTGACGCCATTCAATGATGTCCTTAACGATCTCATGGCCTTCAAATGAGAGCTTTTCTAAAACATCTGCACCTGTTGCATAAGAACCAGATTTTCCTTTTTTACCACCTGGTAATCCAAGTTCTTCAAACAACACAATGCCAAGTTGTTTGGGTGAGCCAAGATTAAAAGGCGCTGATACTTGAGAAAATACCTTTTGTTCGAGCGCGTTTATTTGTTGATCAAATTCTTGACCGAGTTTGGTTAAAAAAGGTTGATCGATTAAAACACCTCGCTCTTCCATTTGTGAAAGAATAGAAATCATGGGACGATCAACGGTATAGTAAGGGGTAAAAAGCTGCTTGGATAAAAACTGTTTTTGATAGTGAAGCCACAATCTTAGCGTATAATCTGCATCTTCTGCTGCATAAGAAATGGCATCAGAAATAGGGACTTCTGCAAATGTTTCAGCCATACCTTTGCCAACCAAATCTTTGAAACTGATCATGGTATGGCTAAAATGTTGCTGAACGAGCTCGTCAAGGCTTTTACCGCCAGATTCAATAAGAGCAGCCATAATCAAGGTATCGTCAACGGGCGAAACATTAATGCCTACCTTTCTTAAAACGTGCGCATCAAACTTAGCATTATGGGCAATTTTAAGAATAGAGGGGTCTTCAAAAAGAGGCTTTAGAATTGAACTGACTGTTTGAATATCAAGTTGGGAAGTATTCTGCCCTTGCTCTAAAAGAGAGTTTTTTTGTTTGTGTTGTAGAGGGATATAGGCAGCTTCGCCTGGTGAGAGTGCAAGAGAGATTCCTACAAGCTCATCAGTATGAACACTTAAGCCAGTGGTTTCTGTATCAAAAGCCACATAACCAGTTTTTTGGATTTTTTCAGCCCAGGACTGAAGATCTGCTTGTGTTGTTAGGCCAGTGTAATTGGTTTCAATGGTGGTTTGACTATTTGCGATTGTAGAGCATGAATTGATTTGCAAACGAGATTTAATAGATTTAAAGCCTTGTGTATCCAGAAATTCTGTAAGCTGTTGATCATCGAGCGATCCTTGTACGAGGCTTTCGATGTTTGTGAGATTATCAATATCGGTACAAAGCGAAACGAGATCGCGTGAGATTTTTGCAAGCTCATGGTTTTGTTCAAGAGCTTCACGTCTTTTAGGTTGCTTAATTTGATGTAGATTTTCAAATAAGCTATCAAAACTACCGTATTCATTAATAAGGGTTGCAGCTGTTTTAGGCCCAATGCCTGGAACCCCTGGTACATTATCCGAGCTATCTCCAGCCAAAGCCAACACATCCCGGACTTTTTCAGGCGTAACACTAAATTTATCAAGAACTTGTGGCGGGCGAATATAGGTGTTTTTCATGTGATCATACATGACAACTTTATCAGACACGAGTTGCATAAGATCTTTATCAGAGGAAATAATCGTTACCTCATACCCTTCTTGTATTGCTTTCTTGGTATAGGCAGCAATAAGATCGTCAGCTTCAAACCCTTCCTTTTCAAGAACTGGAATTTGAAAAGCATTACAGGCTTCGCGCATGAGTGGGAATTGTGGAACGAGATCTTCAGGGGCTTCAGCGCGGTTTGCTTTATAGGCAGGATAAATATCATGGCGAAAATTTTTTCGTTTGCTATCAAAAACAACAGCAATGTGATGGGCGCATAGATTTTCCATCAGATTTAAAATCATATTTGTAAAGCCCAGCACGGCTGATATTGGCGTACCATCTGGTCTGGTTAAAGGAGGGAGTGCATAATAAGCTCTGAAAATGAATCCAGATCCATCAATGAGAAAAAGTGTTTTGGAAGGGTTGTCCATTTTATGTCCGTTCGTCAGGATAATTTTAGCTTTTAAGATGTAGGAAAAAATTTAAAATCCATTCAATTAAGGTGTACTATGGCAGAAAAAATGATTCAAGCATGACAACACAACTTGTATGGTTCCGCAACGATTTAAGGCTTGTGGATAATCCAGCTTTTTACCAGGCCGCTAATTTAGGGCCAATGATTGCTGTTTACATAGATGATTTTCCAAGGCCTGATGGAGAGCATGGTGCCTGGTGGCGCAGGCAAAGCCTCTTTAAACTCCATCAGTCCCTGAAGAAAAAAGGTGGTGGACTGATTTATGTAAAAGGGGATGCTGAAAAAGAACTTTTACAGATTGTTGATGACTACAAAGTTATAGGTGTTCATTGGAACCGTCTTTACGAAAAGCCAGCTATAGAAAGGGATGCCAAAATAAAAGAAACCCTTAAAAATAAGGGTATTGAAGTACATTCTTATAATGGTTCTTTGTTATTTGAGCCTTGGACAGTTCAGACAAAACAGGGTGAGTTCTTTAAAGTGTTTAGCCCTTTCTGGAAACAATGCCTGGCGATGGAAGAACGAGTTGGTCCAGCACTAGAGGAACCAAAGAAAGTTGATTTTGCAAAGCATAAATTAAAAGAAATTCCTGCTGATTTTGACTCTGACTGTCCAACGCCACACAGAGTTGGAGACCCTGGAGAAAAAGCAGCTTGGCAAAAGCTAGAAGACTTTGTTGAAAAGCGTCTTAGTGATTATGCCTCTGGGCGTGACATCCCTGCAAAAAAGGTTACGTCAGAATTATCTGCTTACTTAAGATTTGGAGAAATTTCGCCGCGGCAGATTTGGCATTTTGTTCAAGAAAAATCCATTGGTAAGCCTATGCATAAGTTCTTATCTGAAATTGGCTGGCGTGAGTTTTCTTACAACTTGCTTTATCACTTTCCAACCCTTGGATCGGAAAACTATCAGTCCAAGTTTAATAACTTTCCGTGGCGCCCAAAGTCTGCTTACAAAAGTGATTTAGAGAAATGGCAAAATGGTGAGACGGGTTATCCTTTGGTTGATGCAGGGATGCGTGAACTGAATCAATCAGGGTATATGCATAACCGTATTCGTATGGTTGTTGGATCCTTTTTAACAAAAAACTTGCTTATTCCGTGGCAAGAGGGAGAGGCATATTTTTGGGAAAAACTGTATGACGCTGATCCAGCAAATAACACGGCAAGTTGGCAATGGATTGCTGGATCTGGTGCGGATGCGGCGCCCTATTTTCGTGTTTTTAATCCAGTGCTGCAGAGCAAGAAATTTGATCCAGCTGGGGCTTATATAAAAACGTGGGTTGAGGAATTGAAAGATGTTGATCCAGAATTTGTTCATGATCCATGGGAAAAAGAAGATTCCTTAAAGGCTAAATTTAACTTTGTTTTAGGCAAAGATTATCCAAAACCAATAGTTGATCTGAAAGCAACAAGAGATCGGGCATTATCGGCTTATGACGATATCAAAGAAAAAAGCGATTGATATCTTAAAAAACGAATGGCGACAAGTTTACCGTCAGCAACGGCAGTGTTTAGCAAAGACGTTGCCAAACTTGTACAATGATTATTGTGCAAGTATTTCCAAAACACTTGAACGTGTTCTGAAAAATATAAACGGATACGTTGCGAGCTATATAGCTTTTGATGGTGAGATTGATCTCTCAGGTTTTAACGCTATGCTTATGAAGCAAAAAAGATTGTTACTGCCAGCTATTAATTCTGAAGAGAACAAGCTAAATTTCTATGAAGTTAAATCATTTTCGCAAATGCAAAAATCATCTTTGGGGTTTGATCAGCCCATGCCGAAAGATGAACCAATATGGCCTGCAGTTGTTCTTATGCCATTGGTGGCCTATGGTGCTGAGGGAGCAAGATTAGGATTCGGTAAAGGGTATTATGACCATACCTTTGCAGCAGTTGAGTCCAGGCCAATTCTGATTGGGGTTGGATATAGCATGAGTTATTGTGGGGATTTACGATCAGAAGCTCATGATGTTCCATTAGATGCTGTTGTTACAGAAATAGGACTAGAATCTTATGGTGATTCATTTGTTTTCTGATAGTGTTAGGTGAATTTAAGGTAAGTTATAGATGAAAATTTTGGTGTGTGGTGATGTGGTTGGAAAGTCTGGGCGTGAAGCCTTAAAGGCATACTTGCCAGTTTTACAAAAAAAACATGAACTAGATATGATCATCGTTAATGGTGAAAATGCTGCCCATGGTTTTGGACTTAATAAAAAGATTTGCCAAGAGTTTTATGAATATGGTGTAGACGTTATTACAACAGGTAACCATGTTTGGAGTCAGCGCGACTTTGCGAATGATATGGACAGTGATCCGTCTGTGATTCGACCCCTGAATTACCCTCCACAAGCACCAGGAAAAGGGTATGTAGTTCATAAATTAAAGGACGGCCGAAAAGTGTTGGTTGTTAACGTCATGGGGAATGTATTTATGGATGAGCTAAATTTGGCATTCCCTGCTGTTGATAACGTTGTTAAATTTTATGAGCTTGGGAAAGACGTTTCTGCCACCATCGTTGATGTTCATGCAGAGGCAACCAGTGAGAAAAATGCCATGGGATACTTTCTAGATGGCCGGGTATCAGCTGTGGTTGGAAGTCATACACATATTCCAACGGCAGACACACGAATTTTGCCTAATGGAACAGGGTATCAAACTGATATGGGCATGTGCGGTGATTATCAATCGGTTGTTGGGTTTAATGCTGAGCAGCCCATTAAACGTTTTTTAAAGCAAGGGCCATCTGAACGTTTAATGCCCGCTGAGGGCCCGGGAACACTGTGTGGAGCATTGATTACAACAGATGATCAAACAGGCGTATGCGTTGATGTTGCTCCTGTTATTCAGGGACCACATCTCATTAATCGTTAGTATATTATACTTTTTGATTAGGTGGCTTGTGTAAGAAATGATATGTTTATATCTAAAATAAAACTATTTTGATTCTTTAACAGGGAAAGCCATGAGAAAGACGCTTTATTTATTTACATTATTTCTTTTTATATCCCCCCTAGTATCAGCTATGCAGAGCATGGGTGGTTTTGGTTCAGGCCCTTCTGGTGCGCCAAGTAATTTTTTTGGAACAGGTGCTCAGGGGCAAAAGTCAAAAGTGATCATGAAACCAGCCGTACGCTATGCCATCGAAAAATTTGATGTGGCTATTGGACATAAAACCATAACGCCAGATGTTCTCTCAACACTCGATTGGAAAAATGTGCATGTCGTTGGAGGAAGTGTATCAGGAGAACTTGAAGCTGCTGGAACACCTATTATTTATGATGTTTTTTATGGTGTGATGCGTAAAGGAAAAATGATTGACCGTGACTATGGTGGCAATAATAAAACGCTTCTATGGTCTGAATCTGAAACCAAAGTAGTGGGCTCTGCGATGGACGGAAGTGCTGGTGCCTCTTTTATGGATATGGGTGGTTTCAGAGCTTTAGCTGGTGGGTTTTATCTAAGCCGTGAATATGAGATGAAGGACCTTGTTCAACTTCAGTCAAACTTGGCAAACTTCAATGCTCTGCCTGCAAATGTAAGGAACTCAGTAGCTCCACCGTTAGCAGTTGGTGCTACTCTTAATGGTAAGAGGGGAAAGTATAATGTTAAAATCTATGGACCATGGATTGGTGGAGATATGAATTTGGAAATTGGTAGTGGTGTTAAGGGGCAAGGTTTACTTAAATTAATGTATGGTTGGTACCGTGCAAAAGGCACATGGCCGGATCATTCTTTCAAAGATTCAAGTAAAGCGTATGGGGGAGAGGCCACAGCTGGAATAACAGCTCAATTAACACAAAAATTTAATGTGTCGGCTGACGTAGGAATAAAGTATTTTAAAGTTAAAAATGGATCTTTAAAAATTGCCCAATCGAATGTATTTGATGCTTTCCGTGGGGGCTCTTTTAAGTCTTATTCTGTTTCCTTGGGTGGAAACGTAAAACTTTAAGTTTTTGAAGAGCAGATTTATATAATAAAGTCAGAATGATGGCTTATGCTGATCAAAAAGCGTTGTACAATTTCAGAGGCCATTTGCGTTATGATGAAAAGCACAATAAATGATAAATCAATTCCTCCAGGGGATGGGATAAACTTACGAAGTGGCGTAAGAAGTGGTTCAATGATTGAGGTCAGAAGCTGATAGATGGTTGTAAAAAAATTACTATCAGGTTTGATAATCCCAAAAAGGTAAAGCCAGCTAAAAAGTGCATAAGCAAGAAGCAATATTTTATACCCCGAAAGGATAAATAACAAAGCTTTAAGTAAAGGATATAAAATGATGTTCATCACAGTCTAACGAACAAGAGGAATATCCTCAGCTTCAATCGCTTTCATACCAACAACATGATACCCACCATCGACATGCAAGTTTTCGCCGGTAACCCCTGCACCTAAATCACTGGCCAGATATAGTGCAGACCCAGCAATATCATCCATGGTCGTATTACGGCGTAAAGGTGCGTTGTTTTGGTTCCACTGTAGAATGTAATTAAAGTCACCAATACCTTTTGCAGCAAGCGTACGCATTGGGCCTGCAGAAATAGAATTAACACGAATCTGATACTCACCCAAATCGGCTGCAATGTAACGAACACTCGCTTCAAGAGCCGCTTTGGCAACACCCATTACATTGTAGTGTGGCATAACTTTTTCAGCGCCATAATAACTCATGGTCAAGAAGCTTCCTCCTTTTTTCATAAGTGGATATGCACGCTGGCATACAGCGGTGAAAGAGTAACAAGAAATATCAAGAGCTGTATTAAAGTTGCCACGTGTGGTGTGACAGTATTTGCCTTTGAGTTCATTTTTATCGGAGAAAGCAATAGCGTGAACAACGAAATCAAGTTCACCCCACTTCTCAGATATATCTTGAAAAGTTCTGTCAATATCATCATCGTTTGCTACGTCACAGCCGATGATGTAGTCGGAATCAATGCTTTCAGCAAGAGGTTTAACGCGACGTAAAAGTATATCATTTTGATAAGTGAACGCTAACTCCGCGCCATTCTCAGCAAAAGCCTTTGCAATGCCCCAAGCGATTGAAAATTCATTTGCAACACCCATTATAAGGCCGCGTTTACCTTTTAAAAGTTGATGGTTCATAATAATGCCTACTTAAAATCCTTATGATCAATATGGGATTAACATATCAGAATTTGATTTAATTTGAAAACTCTTTAGCAAACAAAAATTATAAACTCAAGGTTAATAAACTAATCTTTGCGGGTTGATATTTTTAAAACGATGAACCCTGCTATGCCCGAAAAGAGAGAGGCTATCAAGATGCTGAGCCTTGCGCGATCGAGGACTTCAGGATCTACAAACGACAAATTGGCAATAAAAAGACTCATGGTAAACCCAATACCCATTAAGAGAGATACACCATAAAACTGACTCCAAGTAATTGTTTCTGGAAGTTGACACACGCCAAAATATGACGCGATCCGAACACTTAAGTAAACACCTAATTGTTTGCCAAAAAATAACCCTGAAATGATACCATATGTCATTGGATGAGGAAGATTTAAAACAGAAGAAACACTTAGAATAACACCTGAATTTGTAAGAGCGAAAATTGGTAAAATTAAGCCCAAGGCTATTGGATGCAGCTTTTTTTCAATAGATATTAAGGGTGATTCAAGAGTTCTTGTGCTTTTGAGAGGAATAAAAAATGAAAATAAAATACCAGCAAGTGTTGCGTGAATCCCGGACTTAAGAACCAAAAACCATAGAACGAGCCCGAAAGGTATATAAAGGCAGGTTTTATAAATATTGTTAAGGTTTAAAAAAATTAGGCCAAGTATAGGAACAGTTAACCACGTTAAAAAATTTGAATCAATTGCCGGTGTATAAAAAAAAGCGATTATAAGAACTGCAGCAATATCATCAATTATCGCCATTGCAAGCAAGACAACCTTCATTGCAGGGGTTGATTTTGATGAAATAAAAGACAAGACAGCCAAAGCAAATGCAATGTCAGTTGCAGCAGGTATTGCCCAACCATCCTTGTATATATGGGTATCCTGAACAAAATACTTATAAAGTAAAATAGGTATAATAAGCCCTCCTAGGGCGCCAAAGACTGGCAAGGATGCTTTTTGAAATGAGTTAAGTTCGCCTTCAAGAAGTTCACGTTTAATTTCTAAACCAACGTAGAAAAAGAAAATCGCCATTAATCCATCGTTAATCCATAGAGTGATTGGCTTGCTTATTGTTGTGAAGCCAAGTGGTAATGAAAAAACCGTTGCAAGTACTTTGTCATAGACAGAACCCACTGCGCTGTTTTTCAAAACTAACGCTAATAGTGTCGCACTAACCAAAAGCAGGCCTATGTTTTTGGGGTTATGAACAAATTTATTGAAGACGGAAAGTATTTTCATTTTGTCAGAGAGCGAAGATGATTAATTAGAATAACGAGCATATCAATTGTTACATCTGGTTTGCTTTTAAGCTCTTCAGTGAGTGATTTATAGTTTTGAATTTCTTTTTGATTTTGCCACTGTCTTAAACTTCCGTTATTTGATTTTGCTAACAAAATAGCTTGGGCTGTTAATTTAAAATGAAACTGATCAAGTTCTTTTTTCATTTGTGTGATATTTCTTCTACGCCATGGATCATTCGTTTTTTGATTTTCAAGGCTTTCCCTGAGCCATGGCAAGTCAAGAATATGATCAATTTTGAAAAAAGTACTGGCCGCTTCTAAAAACTTACACCCAATACTTTCACTAATATCTAGGAGTCCCCAAGAATATTTTAGGTTCTGTGTCATCAATACACGTTCAGCCAATTTAATTGGGACACCTTGTTTTGTGAAAATCTTTTTCTCTTTCTCTAAATTTCTTATTTCATGTTTATCAAGAAATTTATGTATATTTTCTGAGAGGTCTTGAATTTTCATACGTGTGTCGTCTATTGCTCTTCCGAGATTAAAGTTCTTTTTTTTGTGGTTTTGAGAGTTTGTAACGGTCCAAATAACACAGTAATCAAGGATTTTCATGAGTGCCAAGTTGAGCTTCTGCTGAACTTTGTAAGAAACGGTAAGTTGATTGATTTCACCTGTCAGAAAGTTAATATCCATACTGTCTCTAACCATGTAATAATAAATCAAAACAACTTCAGCGCATTGGTTTGTTATAGACATGACTTCTGTTAGGTAAGATGGACCCTGTTGATTTACGACTTCATTGCAAATAATAGTAGCCATAATTTCTTTTTTGAGTGGATGTTTTTCAACATCGGCTGAATAGTCTTGGTGAAATTTTTTAGGAAAATATGAAATAAGGTGTTTTTCAAAATATTTGTGTTTTAAAAGGTTGCTTGCGAGAATTTGATCATAAGAAAACATTTTCCCATAAGCCAAAATTATAGCTATCTCTGGTCTTGTAAGGCCAATCCCATTTCGTTGTTTTTCAATCATCTCATCAGCGTTTGGCAAGAACTCTAATTGACGATTCAGATAATTCTCACATTCTAGAAAATGCATAAAGCGCTGTTGGCGCCCTAAAACCATAGCGCCTCGTGCTTCTATCATCGAGATTGCGTTATTTTGGGCTACATTATGCGCTAAGATAAGTTCTGAAACCTCATTTTCCATCTGCCCCAGAAGTTGATTGCGTTGTGCTGGAGTGATTTTTTTATCAGCAACAAGTTTTTTGAGAAGAATTTTCAGGTTTACTTCGTGATCAGAACAATCAACACCAGCAGAATTATCAATGGCATCTGTATTGATAAGACCGCCATGAGAAGCAAACTCAATACGGCCAAGTTGGGTGATTCCTAGATTGGCTCCTTCTGCAATTACCCGGCAATTTAAGTCATTACCATTTATACGAATATCATCATTGTTGCGATCGTTGACATCATTATTAGCTTCTTGACTGCTTTTCACATATGTACCAATGCCGCCAAACCATAAAAGATCAATAGGAGATCTCAAAATCGATTGAATGAGCTCGTTTGGGCTTATTTTCTTTTTTTTGATTTTAAGTGTTTTTTGAGCATGGCTCGATAGAATAATTTCACGTTGATTACGGCTATAAATCCCGCCACCTTCCGACAATACTTTTGTGTTGTAATCTAACCATGACGAGCGATCGAGCTTAAAAAGACGTTGTCTTTCTTCAAAACTTTTCTCTGGGTTCGGATTTGGATCAATAAAAATATGTTGATGATTAAAGGCAGCAACCAACTTTATTTTATTAGAGCATAGCATGCCATTGCCGAATACATCTCCAGACATATCACCAATCCCAACAACACTTATAGGGGTTTCTTGGACATTAATACCAAGTTTGCGAAAGTGGTGTTGAACGGACTTCCAGGCACCTTTAGCTGTTATTCCCATTTTTTTATGGTCATAGCCATGTGAGCCACCAGAAGCAAAAGCATCTCCTAGCCAGAAATTATTTTCCAGTGCGATCTGGTTAGCAAAATCAGAGAAGGTTGCGGTACCCTTGTCTGCTGCAACAACAAGATAGGGATCAAATTCATCATGGCAAATAACATTTTTGGGATGTTTGAGTCTGTTATTAACCAAGTTATCAGTGATATCCAGCATTGCTTGAATCATTTGCTGGTAACATTCAATACCAAATTTTTTCTTATCTTGGTCTTGATCGCTAGAAAATGTTTTCTTTAAGACGAATCCCCCTTTTGCGCCGACAGGAACGATTACTGTGTTCTTGACTTTTTGTGCTTTCATGAGGCCTAAAATTTCTATTCTAAAATCCTCAACGCGATCAGACCAGCGCATTCCACCCCTGGCAACTTTGCCTGTACGAAGATGAACGCCTTCAAAATCTTTGTGATAAACGAAAAATTCAAGGTTTGGCTTTGGTTCAGGTAGAAAGCTAACTGCGCTAGAATTTAATTTGAAAATAATTGGTGATGTTTCATTAGATCTGATGAAATAGTTGGTCCTTAGCGTTGCCATGATTAGCGTGCTAAAGTTTCTAAAAATTGTATCTTCTTCTATAGATTTGAGCTTTTTCAGTTCATGGATAATTTTTTCATGAGATTTCTTGATCTTGGTTTCTGTGGTGCTGGATGAAAATCGCTGTTCAAAAAGAAGCCAAAGTAATCTTGTTAGATGAATATTTTTATTAAGAACGCTTGAAATAAGGCGAAAGCTATAAGGGAAGCCGACTTGTTTTAGGTACTTACAATATGCTCTGAAAACACCCACATGCGACACAGTCATGTTGGCATAGAAGATGAGTGAATTCAGAAAATCATTTTCGTAATAGTTGCGGGAAATAGATTGAATGCCCTGCTCAATATTTATTAGATGCTCAGCAGTTATATTTTCGAGTTGTTCGGGAATGGCAATATTGAAACCATGGATTGTACAAACATCAGCTACCTGATCGTCTTTTATTTGAAAATTTACCTCAGATAGGATGGTTAGGCCCATCAATTCAAAAACAGTCACTAACTCAGAGAGAGCTATTAAAGGCCCTGGATAGTATACCTTTACCAGGAAGGCGTTGTTTTTAGGGGGTTGAACATATATTATTTTATCTTGATCACTAAGTGCTTGAAGACACTTTTCTAGATCTTTTATAGCTTGTGTAGGCGAGTTTTTTAATTGATAACTTTTTGGAAAAGCGTTTGAAAAAGACCTATAATTTTCGTTTTTTGATTTTAGCAAGTCTCTAAACTTTCCCTCCCAGGAAAGAGAGGCATCTTCAATAGATTCTTGCAACTCAGTCAAATTAAACTTTAACTTTTGTTCGAAATCTTTAGCAAGTGAGAATGAAATTCTTGCGTATGATGTATCTGGATTGATGTTTGGGTTATAAGCATTTACTTGAGCATTAAGTTTCTGCTCAAGAATGTTTTGGATTTTTTGACGAAGAGCAGCGCTATATTTATTTGTGGGCACATAAACATAGGCTGCTATTAAATGACCCAATGGATCAGGGCGAATGTAAGTCAGAGTCTGATTACGATCTTGCAGTTGTAGAATTTGCTCTACCAAAGAAAGCAGATCTTTACGGCTAAATTGAAACAGCTCATCCCTTGGCAGGTTCTCAAGGATATGAATGATTGCTTTATAGGTGTGCGTGTTTTTGTGCGCACGACAAGACGAGAGTAAGTGCTCGAGTTTTTGAGATAATAGGGGGATTTTTGTGATGCTAATATTGTATGCTGAGGCTGTGAGTAGGCCAATAAATTGATATGCGCCGACAACTTTTCCATTCGTGTCAAATTTATTTAGACGGATAACGTCCATTGGTGTTGATCTGTGAACAGGAGACCTGCTGATAGTTTTTGTAATAATAAAAGGTTCGGTTGCAGGCAAAAAATCTTGTCCAGGATTATCAAGTTGACAGTTTGTTTTAAAGTAGCAATGCCCTTGTGACTTTGTTATCCCAAGGCTTTTCTTGACTGCAGTTTTATTGTTTTCAAAACTATATTCTTGAAAACCTAAATAAGTGAAATGTCCTTCTTCAAACCATTTAAATAGTTTTTTAATTTCATCAATTGTTGGTGTTTTGAAGTTCTTCTTGCCAAAATCGATTTCTTGACGTGCGCGCGTCATGTTTTGAATCATAAGCTGCCAGTCAGAAACTGCTAAATCCACCTGTGTAAGAATATCTTCAACCCGCATTACGAGATTCTGTTGCTGTTCTTTTGAAAGAGCCTCATCTAAAATGATTATGATAAGAGATTCATTATTGTTTTTATTGTCATTTGATGGATTTTGGAGTGTGGGCGCTTTGTTTGGCTGTTGCACGCGGCTAAAAACGGGATGAAGAACATGTGCAATCGATAATCCTTCTGAATTTAGAAGGTTTGTAATTGAATCAACCAAAAAAGGTTTATCTTGGTTGTGAATAAAAATGATTGATTGCTTCTTGAACTTTTCTGTGATGTTGGCAATTTTTACTTTGCCGTGTTTAGGAGGGGTGGTTTTGATAAGGTCAACAGCTTGGCCCATAATAGTTGATAAGGACTTGCCGAGGGACTTCTTGAGGCCAGCAGCATTTACGGTTGGATCATTGAGAATGAGTTGAAGAAGTTCTTTTTCTGTTTGTGAAAAGTTGACGGTTTGGGATGAATTTTTGGTTTTTGCAGACAAAAGAGCCTCTATAAAAAATCTTACAAAGCAGAGTTTATCAAAAAAATGAGTTTTAGGGAATATTTGGAGCGGGCGAAGGGATTTGAACCCTCGACCCCAACCTTGGCA
>DLRV01000011.1:38386-109735 GCA_002500565.1 Holosporaceae bacterium UBA7879 | reverse complement strand
GAACCCCCGACACGCGGATTATGATTCCGCTGCTCTAACCAGCTGAGCTACTCCGCCATGGGATGATTTGTTCTAGCGTTTTACATAGGTCAATGTCAAGCGCGGGATGATTGAAATAGTCATTATCATACATAAGGTCGCTTAAAAACTTTTGACAAGGGGTTGAAAAAGTGCCAATCTTAATCTTAGTTAAGATCAAATCAGGGAGATTTACATGGTTGAAACCCAACACCTTCTCAGCAGAGTAAGACCACCAAGAGTTCAAATTACATATGACGTCGAAATTGGCGATGCCATTGAAATGAAAGAACTGCCATTTGTTATGGGGGTTTTATCCGATTTATCTGGTGACCGTGATCCTGAAACGCCACTGGCCTCTGTCAAAGAGAGGAAATTTGCCGAAATTGATCGTGATAATTTCAACACAATTATGTCAAAAATGAACCCTCGGGTTGCCTTTCAAGTTAAAAATACTTTGAGTGGTAAAGACGGTGACATGATGAACTTGGAATTAAAGTTTAATAAAATTGATGATTTTAACCCAATTGAGGTGATTAAGCAGGTGCCGCAAATGGCTGAACTGTATAAGACGCGAACAATGCTGCGCGATTTGCTTACAAAGCTTGATGGGAACGATACATTGGATAATCTTTTAACACAGGTTTTGGAAACACCAGCCGATCAAAACAAAATTAAAACTGCATTGAAATTGGATCAGTCTTCCGGTGAAGATGCGCAGCCGAAAAGCAAAAAATAATTCTAGAGGTTAAGGGAGAAACTTATGGCAGACGATAAAGCAACAGCCACACAAAACAAAGATATTCTCAGTTCCATCATGACAGATGGTGGGTTGGTTCGTAACCCTGCTGATAAAGAATATGCTAATAATTTGGTTGCAACTTATGTTAAGGAAGTATTAGCGCAGGATAAAGCTGATGCGGTTCCGGCAGATGCGGTTGCTTTTATTAATCAGAAAATCAGTGAAATTGATCAAGCTTTATCAACGCAGCTTGATGAGATTTTACACCATGACAAATTCCGTGCTCTTGAAGGGTCATGGCGTGGATTAAATTATTTGGTGATGAACACTGAAACTTCGACTCAGCTTAAGATTCGCGTAATGAATATTTCCAAAGAAGAAGTGGCTAAAGATTTGGAAAAAGCGGTTGAGTTTGACCAAAGTAATTTGTTCAAAAAAGTTTATGAACAAGAGTATGGAACTTTTGGTGGTAGCCCATATTCGTGCTTGCTCGCTGATTATGAGTTTACAGCAACACCAGCTGATATGGAAATTGTAAAAGACCTTTCCGGCGTTGGTGCAGCTGCATTTGCGCCAATTATTACAGCAGCGGCTCCAAGCATGTTTAACTTGGGTTCTTACCAAGAGCTTGGTAAGCCACGCGATCTAGCGAAAATTTTTGATTCTTTGGATAAAATTAAATGGAATTCATTCCGTGAAACTGAAGATTCAAGATACGTTGTTATGACATTGCCACGTGTGTTGATCCGGGAACCATACGGCCCAGACACAAATCCTGTTGAAGGTTTAAACTATACTGAAACAGTTGATGGATTGACTGAAAATACCTTCACATGGGCGAATTCCTGTTACATGCTCGGAACCAAAATTACAGATGCGTTTGCTAAGTATGGCTGGACAGCTGCAATCCGTGGGGTTGAAGGTGGTGGATTGGTCGAAGATTTACCAGTTTATACTTTCCACACCACGGATGGGGACTTGGCTTTGAAATGTCCGACTGAGATTTCAATTACAGACCGTCGTGAAAAAGAGCTAAGCGACCTGGGATTCTTGCCACTTGTTCACTGTAAGGGAACAGACAAAGCTGCTTTCTTTGGTGCCCAAACAACACAAAAACCGAAGGTGTACAACAAAGCTGAAGCGAATGCGAATGCAAATATTTCTGCGCGTATTTCTTACATCTTAGCCGCATCAAGATTTGCCCACTACATTAAGGCAATTGTGCGGGATAAAATTGGTTCATTCCTAACCAAGGATGATTTGAAAAATTATCTCCAGACTTGGATTGCTAACTATGTCTTGTTAAACGAAAATGCACCGCAGGAAGTGAAAGCACGCTTTCCATTGAGTGAGGCCAGAATTGACGTATTCGATGTTGAGGGGGATCCGGGAAACTATAAGGCAACTGTTTTCTTGAGGCCGCATTTCCAACTGGAGGACTTAACAGCATCAATCCGCTTGGTTGCAACATTGCCAAAAGCGCCAAGTTAAGATTGGTAAAGGGAGGTTAGGATATGACGTACTTTATTAAAAATGACAAAATTCAGGGCAGTGCAAAAGTAAAAGACTTCATTAAAGCTATTGCCGCTCATGATGTTGGATCATTGAGTGTGGTCAATAATCCTTTACCAAACCGATCAGGCAATAGAATGCAAGGTCGCAAGCCTGATTTTGGGCCTATGTATTGGCAAGGGCAGCTTGGTAAAGATACGGTTACATCTCTGAATGCCCTTGGGATGGGAACAAACATTGGTGTTGTTGAAATTGTTAAGGTTCAATCTGATGGTAAAAATAACGTTGAAGAGTTGAAGTACACTTTGGGTAAAATCAACGGAGCAACGTACATTAATGACTGGTCGCTATACTATGATGCGCATTCGTCTAGCAAATCAGGCAATGGCGTTATTTATACAGGGCAATTTGTGACAAATGGTATTGAGATTGAATCCAATGCTGTTGACCAAGATCAGCAAGCTAAAGGTAAAATATCAGCTGGACTTAGCCGCTTAAACAGACAAGCTCTTTAATAAAATTTTGAATAAGGGAAATTAGAATGTCAACAAATGCTGAAAATAACGGAAACGTAATTGCCCGCAATGATATGTCAGTAAACCGCTCTGAGCAGTGCTTTATGACATTGGATGGTTTGAAGGGGCCAGTTGATTCAATTGTGCCTGGATCTTTTGCTGTTCTTAGATATTTTATAAACTTTTCAAGAGACGTACAGGTTGCTGAAACTGGATTGCTTCAGCCAGGTGGAACAATTACTGCTTATTACTTTTCTGCAGTGATTCCAACGCCAAGCTCACTACCAATTTTGCAACAAGATTGCTTTAGTGGAAAGCTACTGAAGAAGGTTGAGGTTGTTAATTTTGCTAATATCAATTCTAATAATAAACAAATATCAAAAATCACGCTGGGTAACGCACGCTTAACGCTGGTAACTTCAAACTTTGATCCGCTTAATGCTGGGTTGAGTATGAGCTCATCTGATGTTTTTGGTGCAACAAACGATGCAGCTGACAACAAAGGTATACTCCTTGAGCAAGCACAACGCTTTCCTGACCCAAGTGCTGTGCCACACGTTTTGGTTAAATTTGCTTTTGAAACGTTTGATTTAGAGGTAAATCATTTCCATGATGGTGGCGATGCTTCTGGTAAATCTGCAGTACAAATAGATTTAAACAAAAACACAGCCAAGGCTTCTGGATAATCAATGAGTTTGATCAAAGTAGGGTCTGATAAAGTTGCCTATCGGCCCTTGTTTGATCGCTTCAATGCTCAGGCCGTATGCGTTGAATCAGCCTACTTGTTGTCGCGTGATGAGTATGTTGATTCGATTAATCAATCGCTGTCCAATTTGCTTAATACACGTTGTCATGTTAGTGAAGCAGACTATGACTTATTAAATCCTGAGACGCTTGATTATGGTGTTCCTGTATTATTTGGGTTGCCTGACTTTTCCTATTACGATCCGATGAATCGCTTATCTTGGCAAAAACTACAGAGATATATCAAAAATTCGGTCAGGCTATTTGAGCCTCGATTTGAATTAGAAACCTTAGAAGTTCAAGACTTTAATATTAATACCCAAACATTGACTTGCTTGTTTACTGGCTGGATTCACCATAATGATAAACGTGAGCTGATCGCTTATTCAGTTGGGATTGATAGTCCGAATCGAAGTTAAATCCTTCTGGTCCATGCTGGCAAAAAATAAACATTATCTCTATTTGTAACGTTTTGAAATTGTTTCACTTTGGACTCTATTGTATGCTGGAGTGTATTAAAGGGAGAGCTGGTATCCTATGAAAATTGACAAAGAGCAGTTGGCCTATTATGAGCGTGAATTACAGTATTTACGCAAGAGTGGTCAAGAGTTTGCAAAACAGCATCCCAAAGTTGCAAGTTCTCTTGGGTTAACGCCAACATCCTCTAGTGATCCACAAATTGAACGCCTGATTGAATCGTTTGCATTTTTAACCAGTACACTGCAACGTAAGTATGATGATCAATTTCCCGTTATGTCGCAGACAATGCTGCGCATTCTTTATCCGCAGCTGGTTGCGCCTATCCCGCCAATGTCGATTGCGCAGTTCCACATTGATCCTAGCAAAGGAAAAAGCACAACGGGTCAGACCATTAAGCGTAACAGTAATCTGTATGTTCAAACCAGCAAGGGAGTCCCGTGCCGCTTTAAAACAAGTTACGATCTAACGCTATGGCCCATTGAAATTGAAGATGCTCAGATTGTGCCAGGCGCTAATTATGATTTTTACTCTTCATTATCTTCTGATTCATATGTTTTAAAAATTAAACTAAAGACCAAAGCAAAAAAACTTAAAGAATATAAGATTGATTCATTGTGTTTTTACATTGATGCAGATTACTTTATTGCCAATTGGGTATTTGAATGTTTGTTTCTGACCAATACTGCTTTTGCAAGTTACAATCCTCAGACAAATACACATAGGATTTACCGTGGAGATGAAATCATTGAACGTGTTGGATTTACAGAAGATGAGATGGTTTTGCCAACGTATCCGCAATCACCTACATCCTTTAACTTAATTCAAGAATACTTTGCCTTGCCGCAGAAGTTTATGTTTTTTCGCTTAAACAATCTAGATTTTAGTGATTGCGATGATGAAGTTGAGCTTCTGATTCCAATGTCCAGTAATTATGATGCATTGAAAAAAAATCTGCAAATTAATACTGATACCATTAAGCTTGGGTGCACACCTGTTATTAATTTATTCTCTCATCTAACAGATCCGATTGATTTCAATAAAAGATCGTTGTTTTATCCGCTGACAGCAGATGTGCAAAAGCAACGCTATATGGAGATTCACACCGTTGAAGAAGTTAACCAAACCATCCGTGGATCGAAAGACGTTAAAAAGCTGTCACCTTATTTTTCGTATGATCATGGCGATATAACGGATCAGCAAAAATACTTTTACCATATTCAACAAGATCCTGCTTTTGGCATGCCCGGCACCAGAACTGAAATTAGCTTTGTTGATCTAAGCTTTAATAAACAGACCCCCATCCATGAAACCATTTTTGCAAAAGTCAACTGCACCAACAGGGATCTGGCGCATTCATTACGACCTGGTACAAAACTTTATGGGGAGCAACCCTTACCTGTGAGTGATATTACTTTGATTACTCAGCCAACACCGTCAATCTATAACCCAGGTGGAGGGAATTACCATTGGCAACTAATTTCACAACTAACAACCGATTATGTGATTTTGGGCGCGAAAGATAATGATGTGGCTGTTAAAGTTGTTAAAGAAGCGATTAACGTGTTTAAACGTCAGGTTTCCCATGCACTTATGACGGATGGCAGTGATGTAACACGATTTAGCACGCATGATATCGTAAGGCGGATTGGCAAGGATGCTTGGCGTGGTTTTTTAAATGGTGCTTCTTACAAAATAACTTTTTCTGAAGAGAGCTTTGCCAAAAAAGATGTTTTATTGTTCTCTGCTGTTTTGAATCATTATTTCAGGAACTTTAGCTACACAGTATCATTTACTGAACTTAGTGTTTTTAAACCTGATGAAGAAACTGTATGGAAAGTATGGCCAGTCGAAAAAGTGTAATCAAGCCAACTGTATATGAGGATTTAGCCCTTCAGCCAAATAAATATTCGTTTTTGGCGGCGGTAAAGCTTTTACGTTTGGTCATTCCCGTTGATCGCAGTACTTCTTTTCAATCAAAGCTTAAGTTTGAATCAAACATAGAGCAGCAGCTTTTAGGGCCAGATATTCATTCGGTACATATTGACCCCGATCAATTTCGAATGGTGATTAACTCATTTGGTTTGGATGTATTAAACGGTCCTTTGCCACGTGTTTACATAGATAAAATTATTGAAAATGTTGTTTACGGAGATGGCTCTTTATATGCATTTTTATCTATTTATAACAACCGACTTTCACATCTACTCTATGAAACACATAAAAAATTTAAGGTTAGTTTGAACCCTGGCTATTCGGATCAATCTCCTTATGGCACGTTCTTAAAATCTTTAGCAGGGGCTTTTAACTTTTATCCTTATGAAGAAAGTGTCCCGTTAAGATCGATCATGAGTTATGCACGGCTTTACTGGTGCCGATCAGGGAATGGCCTTCGAACGATTCTGAATGATTTCTTTAAAATGCCGGCGAAAGTTGAATTTTGTACAGGTCAATGGAATGCAATTCCACTGGCGCAACGGACAAAAATTGGGGGCGTAAAAGCGCGTTTTACGGCGCTTGGCAAAGAGGCGGCATTAGGATCAAAGTTTTGGGATCAAGAAAATAAATTTAATATCCGTTTTGGTCCCTTGAAAATGAGCCAATACCTACGCTTTCTCAAATCTGGTGATCTATACCCAATGCTATGTGATTTGGTACGGTTTTATAAGAAAAAACAGCACTCTTTTGACGTTACGCTAACAATCGATCCGTTAGAGGCAACAGAAACGCGACTAGGCGGTAAATCGCAATTGGGATGGACAAGTTGGATGAAAGCGAAAAATCCAGCTAAGAATACCACGTCAAGGACTTTGACAGCATTGGCTGTTTATAAACCAGCGGATGTTGACGCTTGGTACCAAAGCCATAAAACCCTAAGTGTGTATTGACGATGGCTCAATTTAATCTGGATCACAATGCCAATACCTTTATCGAAATTGATAGTCCGTTTGGAGATGACGTTGTTTTGATTCGTGTTGATGGAACCGAGGCCCTATCAACTTGTTATCAGTTTCAGTTAGAGGTTGTTTCGAAAAAGAATAATCTTTCCTTTTCATCGTGTGTTGGTCGCGAAGTAACAGTTTCTATTGTAAGCTCTAAAGATGAAAAACGTTACCTGAATGGTATTGTAAATCGTTTTGAGCAGCGGGCAACTTATCTAGCCGGAACCAATGATGAGTACACATTGTATTATTTAGAAATTGTTCCTTTATTATGGTTTGCCAAAAAAAATGTTCTTTGCCGTGTGTTTGAGGCAATGACCTATCAGCAGATTATTGAGCAAATCTTGGACGAATATAAAGTTCGTTATGAATACAATGTTTTAACGTCTGGTAAATTAATTCGAGATTTAACAATACAATACAACGAAAGTGACTTTGCTTTCATTAACAGGTTGCTTGAGCAAGAAGGGGTCTATTACTTCTTTAAGCACGAACATGGTAAGCATACGCTTGTAATTACCGACCAAGCTGATGAGTTTATTCCTGGGGCAAATGCACCCCTTAACTTTATTGGTCCGGGCGTAACTGCCGATAATGTAACGGGCGTAACAGAAATATCCATGGTGTCACAAGTTGTGCCAACAGCAGCAGCTATTGATGACTATAATTTTATGACCCCTGAAAATGATTTGGTTGCCCAAGCCAGAGCAGAGGAGGGGTATGGCGGTGTGGTTTAT
Organism: Holosporaceae bacterium UBA7879; assembly: GCA_002500565.1. GTDB lineage: Bacteria > Pseudomonadota > Alphaproteobacteria > UBA7879 > UBA7879 > UBA7879. Next base: position 102,048 of record DLRV01000011.1, on the reverse strand, counting down.
CATTATCCCGGAAAATATTGGGACTATGCCCAAAGGGATGGCGAACACATTGCGAAGATTCGCCTTGAAAAAGAACAGGTGCAGAAAGTTAAATTACAGGTGCACTCGAGCTTGCCGTTTATTAGTCAGGGATTTTGGTATGAATTTAAAGATCATCCAAGATCTGATATTAATACCCGGCCTTGGGTTGCTGAGCAGGTCAAACACCATGCGGAGTTAAAAGAGAATTTTCATGATTTAGGGCCGAATGATCGATGGAAGCCGCAGCCAATTTCTTATCAAAATACCTTTATTGCTTTTGATAAAAAAAATATCTATCGCCCGCCGTTAAAAACCAAGAAACCTAAAATATCTACGCAAACAGCAGTTGTGATTGGGAAAGAAAATGAAGAAATATGGACCGATGAATTTGGCCGTATTCATGTGCGTTTTCATTGGGATGGCCGTGGAGACTATGATGATCAAATCTCTTGTTGGGTGAGGGTGATGATGCCTTGGTCGGGCAACGATTGGGGAATTCGATTTACCCCGCGGATTGGCCAGGAAGTTGTGGTGCAATTTTTGGAAAGCGATCCAGATCATCCTTTGGTCACGGGATGCGTTTATAATGATGATAATAGGCCACCTTACTTGCCCGATAGTCCAACGGTTAGCACCATTAAAACCAATAGTTCACCTGGCGGTGAAGGATATAACGAAATTCGCTTTGAGGATAAAAAAGAAGAAGAGCAAGTGTTTATCCATGCCCAGCGCAACATGGATACCTTGGTGGAGGCGAATCAAACGGTGACTTTGACTGAAGGGGATCGGACGCTAACGCTGCACAAGGGGAATGAAACCATCAGCCTTGAAGAGGGAAACCGGTTGGTCAGTGTTAAAGGCGGCGATGAAACCCATGAGAATGAGCAAAACTATACGCATACCATTAAGCAAAACGATACCCGTAAAGTAGAGGGAAATCAAAGCAAGGAAGTGACCGGTGATGTTAGCCAGAAAATTGATGGTAATTTTTCCCAAGAGATTGAGGGAGATGTTACCATCAAAGTGGGCGGAAAGTATCAATTGCAGGTCACTGGAGATGTTGAGATAACGGCAACGGGATCGGTGAAGGTGAATACCACAGCGGGTTATACACTATCGTCCAGCGCTAATGTGGAAGTAACAGCTGGCGCACAAATAACAATGACGGGCAGTGCGGGCGTGACTGTTTCCAGTGATGCTGTCTTGAGCCTAACGGGAAATGCCACAGCCCAGCTAACTGGCACAGGGATGTGTGAGATTTCCGGCGGCATGGTAATGATTAATAGTTAGAGAGTTATATGTTGATAAGTGCAGATCTTCTGCGGCAAATGCGCGCGCAGTCCAAGAAAAAGAAAGTGGAAAAAAATTCACCTAAGCCTAAGGTTGCTGAGAAAAAATCGGAACCTGTAGAAGGAACGCATACCTTAATCATTAAGGATATGAAAGGCCGGAAAACCCAAACCATTGCCATGGTGGGGGATGTGAAGGAGGGGCTTTATACAATCTATGACCCAGAAACAGGACAGATCAAACAAAAAATGACCTACATAAAAGGGGTGCTTGAGGGGCCGACCGAGGCCTATGACCATAAAGGCAACCTGATGTTTGTGGGTGCTTTTGCAAAGGGAAAAATGCAAGGCGAGGCTAAGCAGTTTGAGAATGGTCAGTTGGTTGGGATATACAATTTTGATCAAGGAAAGCAGCACGGGCAAAGCCAAATTTTTAAAAACGACCAAAAAGTTGCTGTGATTGCCTATGATAAAGGTGACATGTCAGGGCCGTTTGAAGCCTATCAAAATGGCAAGCTGGTCAAGAAGTGCACGTATAAAGATGGCGTGATGGATGGTGTGTCTGAGACGTATTACCCATCTGGAGACTTGCTGCAGCAGGAAAGGTATGAAAACGGGAAAATCGTTGGGCAGGCAAAAAAGTTTTATCAAAATGGCACCGTGATGGAAATCGCGACTTATAGAGATGGAAAAGTTGTATTATTACAACAGTACAATCAAAAAAGTGAATTGGTTAAAGAAAAAAAGTTTGAGTAACGGAGGGGGTAGTATACTGTAAAATTCATAAAACTAACTTGGAGAGAAAATCTATGAAAAAACTAAATTTATTTTTTGCTGGGGCTGCTGCTTTATCAGCAACATCTGCATTTGCTTTTGAGAGTGGGCCTTACCTTCATTTGATAGGAGCAATTTCTAAAGTTGAAACAACGAATGATGTTGGCGTTATTGATGCTGGAAATAATGATTCATTAGCAAGATATACAATAAAAGCAAATAAGTCTTATGTAGAGCCACGACTTGCAGCTGGGTGGTATTTGCTAAGTGACAAAAGTCCTTGGATTGTTGCGCCCGAACTTTTCTATGCGCTCGGTAATGCTAAACAGAGTGGAACTGAAACAAGAAACGGTGTTCCTGACAACTTCAGGCAAACTGTTGAAATGAAATTTAAACATGCCTACGGGTTGAATGTTAGAGTTGGCTATAAATGCCGTGAAGACTTAGCTGTTTTTGGTAAGGTTGGATACCAAAAAGAACAGTATGACTTTAAGTCAACAGCTATCAATGATGTAAACCAGGCTCAACAAGTAACTTCATCAAAAGTTAAGCCAAATGTTTTTGTTCTTGGTTTAGGTGCGGATTATTTCCTTGGTGAGGCTCAGAATTGGGTTCTACGTGGAGAAGTATCACGCATGGTTCGTTTGAATGCTAAAAAGCCTGTTAATCAAAGATTAGCCCTACAAAACTTTGCTAATGCAAGGTTTGATACTACGCAAAAAGTGAATAGCAGCTGGGCTGTTAGCGTTGGTGTTGGTTACAAATTCTAATTTGATTAGAGTTAACAATTATTTGTTCATTTTGGCCCCGCGCAAGCGGGGTTTTTTTATGAGCTGAAATTAACACTGGTGAGCGCTAAAAGACCATGGTTTTTTAAGCGCATATTTTATAAAGGGAACCCTTAAAAAAGAAGATTTTAAACCCGAATTCCATCTAAAAAAAGGGCTTGAAAATACTCCTCCAAACCCTAAAACACAGCTAACCCAGATCAGGCAATGGGTTCGCCAATATTTAATCTAGTTATCTGGTACAGCCCCGAATTCTATTAGGCGTTAGTTTCAAGCTTCTTTTTATAGGGCTTGCCAAAAGATTTAGCGGTTTAGTTAGGGGTTAACCAGCAAAACCTATTTGCCTTTTTCCACCCACTGACCGGAAGCGTTTTTTTCATATTTTCTTTCAACAGCTGACCAAGCAACCCGATGAGACACCTCTTCTAACGAGGCATTATCACGCCTTTTTTTTGGATCTTTATATTGCTCATGGGCGCTGTTGTAGGCTTCTCGATAAATATCTTGAGCATGCGCTGGCAAAACATGTTGAACGCCCTTTGGGAGTTCGGTGTTTTTTGTGTAAGGCATAGGGCTTAATCCTCGTTATCTTTTTTAAGGTATTCAAGCAACTGTTCTAAGTTCTTTACTACTTTAAGGCGCAACTGTTCTTTTTTGTGATCTTTCGCCTGCTTCATTTGCTCGTAAGCTTCTTCTGTTTGATGCTGCAGTTTTTCAATTTCTGCTTGTCTTCTATCAGACCACCTAGAGAAGTATTCTTTGGTTTTTGACTTATAGCTTTGCCAGTCTTGGCTAAATTTTTCTGCTTGATCGTGTGTTTTACTGTTAAGAGAATCAATCATGTTTTTGATTTCATTCATTGTTTCTTTAATCATTGTAAACTCCCTTTTAATTTATGGTAACAAACATAAAATACCCTTGTCAAATCAATGCACAATATGGTGTCTTAGGGCTTTTTAGGAGCATTCTTACTATATTTAGGCTGACTACAAATGACCTGAAGTTTGAGTGAAATTTATAAATTGCCCCTGACAGGCATACAGCCATTGGCCAGGACTGGCCGGATTGGGTTTGAGGCAATGAGCACAAATACCGCCCATCATACATTGTAGCGGGCCGCCCATTTTTTGATGGATACGTATATTTTTCTGTTGAGCACGGGTTGCTATTTCATAAGTTAAATGTGTGCCTGAGATAAGTAGATCGGTTATTGGTGTAGCGGTGGTTTGGGGTGCGGTTGGAAAAAACAGATCAAAGAGATTTGTTTGATCTGTATCAGATTTTTGGACTGTGTAGGATGCGAGCTGGTTTCGACTGGCGAGTGTTTTTGTCAATGAAAGTAAATAATAATCAGTGTTAGCCGTTACAACCTGAACTTGAGCACTTGGCGATAGCTGCAGGGGCGCGCCGACTGGGCCCATAAGATATATCTGTTCAAGATCTTTGCTTTGGCGTGAGCCTTTGATGATGGCTTTAAAGGTGCCTGTTTGCGGATTGATATCAAAAGGGCTGATGGCTTGACCTTTGAGGAATGTATGCGTGCTATTGGGGTAACATTGAATCTTGTAGAAGTGGCCAAGCTGATAATTCTTAAGATGCTCTAGGGCCTGTATGGTAACCAAAACCTGGTCAGGTGCGATTTGTTGTAAATCTGTTAAGCGTGCTTGAAAACTTTGCGTGAATTTTCTGAGATTCACAGGCTTTGAATTTGATTTGTGCAGCAATTGATCAATTTGTGGCGCGGCATATTTAGCGCTGGCCAGCGCCTTAACAACGCTACCTTCGTAGGTTGGATGCAGATCACCCAGGGCGCTGATGGCATGGGTATCACCTAAAAATTGAATGAAGAAAGGTTGGGGATCTTTCGGGTTTTTTGTTGGCGTTTGATGAGCTTGATTGGCGGTCAGCCACTGGATGGATTGTGAATTGATATCCTTTAGGGCATTAAAGTTAGGCTTGGTGCCCAGGGCCAGGAATAAATTGTGGGTTGGCAGCGTTTTGTGTTGATTGGTGAGGTGATCTAAAACTGTAATAGATTGAAGCTGGTCTTGGGTTTTGTGCCAGGAGACAAGGGATATTTGATCACGAATCTGAATGCCTTCAGACAGGGCATTAGCCAGTTCATGGCGGCTTTGACGGTAAGACGGGGCCTGGGGTAAATCGCGGTGGTACAGCACCGTAACACCGCCCCATTTTTGCAAAAGTTGTTTTTGTTCTGTTGGCGCTTTCGCCTGAGCCAACTGATGGGCATGATCGAGAAAGGTTTCTAAAATAGGTTTTGGGATATGTTTGATTTTTTTTGAATTGGTGGCAGCGGCTTTGGCTATGGCAGCAACCTGAACAGGATAGGCGGCTAAGACTTCAGTGGCGGTATCAATGGCGGTCAGGCCGGCGCCATACACATAAGTGGGAAGTTGGATCGGGTTTTGCAGAAACACATCGGGTAATGGGCGCTGGTGAAGGCCCATCAAGAAATCAACGCCCATGCGCACACCTTTGGGAAGATCTGTGTTTGGCAAGTTTTTTGGCTTGCCCGCCCCTGTGCAGAGTGAGACATGATCAAATCCCCTATCAAACAGATCTTGAATAGAGAGCGTTTTACCAATACGTACGCCATCGGTGTAGTGATAGCTGGTATTACGTTCAAGGATAATGCGCACCAAAGTTAAAAAGTTTTTATCCCACCGGGCGGTAATGCCATATTCAGCAACACCGCCAAAGCCTTTGATTGTTCGGTTTTCGAGATTTTGGGTAAGGGATGACCACTCTTTGATAAGATCAAAGGCATGGTTAGAGCCGATGAGGTGTTGGGGTATCGGGTCAATTTTAAGGCCTTCAAAGAGCATTGTTTGATACCCTTTGCGGAGCATTTCATGGGCAAGGCCAACCCCAGCTGGTCCCAACCCAACAATGGCAATGGATTTATTGTTGGGTTGTTTTGGTAATGGCTGAGGGTGAAACGGATTCCAGCGGGTGAGAAGGCTGTAAATTTCAAAGCCATAGGGAAGACCCAGGACATCAAGGAGTAAGCGGGTTTCTGCTTGAGGAATGTCAACGGCCGTTTGATTTTGGAAAATACAGCTTTTTTGGCAATCGTTACAAATCCGGTGACCCGTAAGTGCAACCAAAGGATTATCAACCATGATAAGCGCCAAAGCTGTGAGGAGATTGCCAGATTCAATCTGTTCAAACATTTCGGAGATTTTTTGATCAAGAGGGCAGCCCGGCAAATCATCAACCGATGTGAGGGGCGTTGATAGGCCTTTGCGGCAGCTGTCTTTATGACGTTTGTGGCATTTAAGACAATACCCTGCTTCTTCTTGGGCATAACTGGACGGTTGGACGGGATCTGTGTGGTTAAAGCCTGTACGGAGGCGTTGGCGTTCAGGGCTTTGAGTGTAGAGGCCCGATTCTTTTTGGGACAAGGGTTCAATGGATTTATCGAGAAACCGCCATGAAGGGGCATTAAAATGATCGCTGCGCAGTTCGGGATAGAGCATGAACTGGGTGAAAGCTATAGACCAAGCCGGCCATTGTGTTTCATCCAAATTTAAAATGAACGTTGCGAAATCAAAGAGGGACGGAATGGCGTTTGCTTTATAAGGGCTGCTTTTTAAAATTTGCGGAAGATGTGGCAAAACAGTTGGTTTGTCTTTTCTTAAAATAAACCGTTGAATGAATTTTACACGGAAAGTTGATAGCCGAGTTTCTGAGAGATAACGATTTTTGAGTTCTTGATAAGAATCACCTATACCAAATACTGTGGGCAAAAACTTTTCAAAAACAATTTCTTTGTCTGAGTTGGTATTTTGACAGACGGTCTGGAACTGCTGATGAATTTCTTTTAGACCAGCTAGAGAATAAAGTTGTGAAGAGGTGATGGGAGATCTGGTCATGGCACGTTTGGGTATGTTATTGTATTTTAAAAATTCCTGAAACGATGACTTACCCTACACCAAAAGACTATAATGTAAAAGATCAAGTGGTTTTCCTGCGCGTAGACTTGAATGTGCCGTTAGATGACAATCGGCATGTTACAGATTTATCTCGGGTAAAGGCCATTAAACCGACTCTGGATTATTTGGTAGCACAGGGTGCCAAAGTTGTTTTAGCGTCTCATCTAGGGCGGCCTAAGGGGAAGTTCAATCCAGATTTATCTATGCGCCTGGTTTTGCCAGCTTTAAATGAAGTTTTTCCTAAATTTAATTTTAAGTTTGTGGAGAATAACGATCCAGCAAGTTGGGGCCAAGAAGCGAAGGCTCTGAAACCAGGGCAGATATTGGTGAGCGAGAACTTACGGTTTTATCCCGGAGAAGAAAAGGGAGACACTGGTTTTGCTGCGGAATTAGCCAAAGGTATTGATTTGTATGTTAATGATGCTTTTGCATGTTCGCACCGAGCCCATGCATCGATTGTGGCATTGGCAAAATTGAAACCAGCAATGATGGGGTTTTTGTTCCATACAGAAATTGCAACCCTGACAAAATTTTTGAGGCCGGCTAAGAAGCCCTTAACAGCCATTATTGGTGGGGCTAAAGTTTCAACTAAGATTGGATTGTTGGAATCCCTGGTAGATAAGGTTGATACACTGGTGGTGGTGGGCGCGATGGCGAACACATTTTTTCTTCAAAAGGGCGTGCCCGTTGGCAAATCATTGGTGGAGCCTGATTATATTAATGAAGCCAGCCGATTGCGGACAAAGGCCATGGAGGCAGAATGTAACCTGATTTTGCCAACAGATGTAATGGTTGCTGATAAGGTTGATGCCAATGCCAAAACAAGAATCTGTGCATACGATCAAATTAAGAATGATGATATTGTTGTGGATGCTGGGCCCAATACAATTCAGGAAATTATTGAGGTGATTAATAAAAGCCAAACAGTTGTTTGGAATGGCGCCTTAGGTATTGCTGAAATTGATATCTTTACTAAAGGGACGGATTCTGTGAGCAGAGCTTTAGCTGAGACAACTAAAAAGCAAGGCTTGATTAGCATTGCCGGTGGTGGAGATACGTTAGCCTTAATTGAAAAAGCGGGAGAAACTGAAGGGTTTACTTATCTGTCAACGGCTGGCGGCGCTTTTTTAGTGTGGCTTGAGGGCAACACCTTGCCAGGAATATCTTCTTTATATGCGTAATTATGTTCGTTTTTTGTTGACCTTAAGCGTGATAACTTTTTTCTTAATGAAAAATTATTATATATTATGTCTGAAAAACATTTAACAAAATACCCAACCGCTAGCCTTCCCGAGCTTTTTACCATTGCCGGCCCTATCATTCTAGGGTTGTTGACGGGAAGCTTGATGAACTTTTTTGATCGTCTTTTCCTTTCTCATTACAAGGTAGAGGCAATGAACGGTGCTGCCGTTGGGGGGTTGATATCATACACCTTTTTACTTATACCCCTTTCTCTCTGTGCTATTAGTGAAGTGTTTGTTGGTCAATACAACGGTGCTGGAAAATATCATGAAGTCGGTAAGGCCACCGGACAAATGATTCTCGTGGCCTTAGCCGCCACTTTGGTTTTTGTTCCATCTGCTTTTTTTATTGCGCCATATTTCATTGAATCTTCTCAGCATACATATGGCGTGCCTTATATGCGAATTTTTTTGAGTGGGGGAACATTGTTGTGCCTTTCAGCTGCCCTTAATGGATTTTTTGCCGGAATTGGAAAAACAAAAATTTCTTTATACGCTTCATTGGCTGGCAATTTTGTAAATATAATTATGGATCCAATTTTAATATTTGGGATTGGTCCAATCCCAAGTATGGGTGTTGAAGGTGCAGCCTATGCAACATTATTAGGAGAGCTGGCTATTTGTTTAATTTTAGTCTTCTCTTATCTAAAACCGCATTTTCGAGAAAAATTTAAAACACTTACTTTGGCGTTTAATATGAAGTTAATGCGTGAAAGTGTGCGAATTGGACTGCCATCAGCTATTGGACATACAATTGAGGTGTTGGGTTGGAGCCTGTTATTTTATTTTTCATCGCAACAAGGAGAGATTTTTTTGACTGTATTTGTGGTTGGGCAAACAATTCTTATTTTCTTTATTTTCTTTACAGAGGGGTTAGAAAAAGGAACAACGGCAATAGCTGCAAATTTGATTGGTTCAAAGCAAATAGAACTAATTCCAAAATTAATTCGTTCAGCTGCTAAACTGGTAGGTTTGTGGCTATTAATTTTATTACCTTTTATGGTGATATATCCAGAAATTATTTTGGATGTTTTAGAAATTGACCAAGCGCGGTATATTTATGGCTCTGAGCTCTACATACATAGTGTTTGGGCTTTGCGTTACGTGTGGTTGTTTATGCTCATTGATAGTTTTGTATGGGTTATTGTTGGGATTATGAAATCAGCAGGGGATACAGTTTTTATCATGTTTGCAAACCCAGCTTGCGCCTTTTTATTTGGTTTTATCCCATGTGTTATAGCTATGAAGATGGATTTGATTAGCCCATCGATGCAATGGGTGTTCTTGGTTTTCTATGCTTCAATGAATTTACTTTTGTTTATACGACGCTATCAGTCGGGTAAGTGGAAGAAACTTGATGTCACAAAAGAGCCGCAAGTCGTTGTATAGGCTTTGAAGGAAAGAGGGCTCCTTTAATCTGAGGAGCCCTGTGTCCTACTTAATAATTTATCATCCACTTCTTTTTACTTAATCCATAATGATATTTTTTTCTTATTCAATAACGGTGTTGCACTTCACTCTTGAATGCGCCTGGCTTATATAAAAACATTTTTTCAGAATTTCAATACATGCGCAGCTATAACTAAAATTATCGTATAATTTTAGCCCGCGCAGTATAAGCCTACGGAAGTAGATCGGAATTCACATTATGTATTCAGGATTATGTACCACTTTGTGTGGATCCCAAAGTATTATCATAAGGTATTTGAGGAACCCTATCGAGGGAGTCTTAAGAAAATCGTTCATAAGATCGGGTATAACTATAACATGGATCAAGAAGAAGAGTTTGGCAAACAACTTTCTCTCTTCTAAACTCGGTACTTTGGGGCCGAGTTTTTAATAGCGGATAAAGTTATTTTTTTGAAAAATTTTTATTGACAAGTGTTAATAAAAAATTTATACAAAAGCAGTAATAAGTTTTTTGTGTCTGTTAAGCAGGCCTAGAACAGCAGCAAAAAGTATTTTCACCCCAGTTATCTCCCCATTGTCCGTTCCAGGAACCATAAGGTGAGCAAACATCTGGACATTGTTTTTTGGCTATATCATCGGTTTTAATTTGTATCGTTTTTCCTGATCTATCAGAAAATGTTTGAGCTTTCATTTCATAGTTAACCGCACACCCATAAGCTTGTACTTTAGATAGTGTGGTTGAGGCCAAACATTGGCTTAGAGTAGATATTGCAAAAAATAGGACAATATGTTGTTTCTTTATTAAAAAATATTTCTCCATTATTTTACTCCTTAATATTATTGAGGGAAAGGGCAGTTAAAAGTGGTGAGCATTGATTTTATTTTGTCATCACCATCTATTGCTAGCCAATGATGAATTGAACCTTTTGCTCTAAACAGTGCTGACGCTGCCTTAACATATGCTAAGCTGGTTTTATAGTAAGAATGAATGGCGGCAGATAGAAAAGAATAAGCTGGAGTATTTTTCATCTGTCAAATCCCTGTTTTTCTTATAATGCTACTTAAAAATTTTGTGCCTGTCTACAAGCTTATTGATAGCTAATTTACTTAAGTATTTTTTCACCCAATCAAAATTCAATTTAACAACCAAGGAGAGACATATGTCGCACTTCAAGCGCAGCCATGCTGTGCAACCCCTGACTTTGAAATCAGTTTCAGAAGAGGGGATTTTTACTGGCTATGCCAGTGTTTTCAATGAGCCAGATCAGGATCAAGACGTGATCTTGCCGGGGGCTTTTAGCCAGTCTTTACAAGCATATGTCCATAAGCAAAAGCGGCCCAAATTATTGTGGCAACATGATAAAGAAACCCCTATCGGGCAATGGCTGAGCATTGAAGAGGATAGTCATGGGCTGAAGGTGACAGGGAAGTTGCTTTTACAAGTGGCCAAGGCCCGTGAAGTTTATGCCTTGCTCAAAGAAGGTGAAATTGATGGCCTGTCTATTGGTTTTATCAGCGAGAAGCATCAACCCAATGAAGCCGGCGGATTTACCATTGAAAGGGTCAATCTTTTAGAGATTTCTCTGGTTACGTTCCCGGCTCATCAACAAGCGCAAATTCAAACGGTTAAACACCAAGTGCTTGAAACAACCAATCAATTAACTGATCAACAAAAGGAGAAAAAGATGATCACAAATCAAACAAACGAAAAACCAGCGACAGCGTTAACAAACATGGAAGAAAAAGCGCATGGTTTTGCCAATTTCATGCGCTCGGGGCAGGGGTGGCGACAGAAGGGCCTCACAACAACGGATGAGGAGCACGGCGGGCACCTGATTCCTGAAATTTTGCATGACCGCCTGCTGGGGAATATTGAAGCGTTGTCGCCCTTAAGAAAACTGGCACGGACAATGCAAATTTCCACCAGTGCTGTGGATGTGTTGCTGACAGGTTCGTTGGCGGATGCAGGCTGGACAGCTGAAGAAAACGATCGGGCGGAAACAGATGCCGGCGAGATTAAAAAGCTGCGCATTGCAGTGCACGAAGTTTATGCCAAACCACGGGCAACCCAGAAGTTGCTGGATGATGCCAAGGTTGATGTTGAAAACTGGTTGGTTCAGTGTGTGGCTGATCGGATGGCGCGGATGGAAACAGCGGCGTTTGTGAATGGAGATGGGAATAATAAACCTTCAGGGTTTTTAACCCATGCACGTGGTGAGCTAAATGCGAACAACGGCCAAGAAATTGGCACATTGAATTCGGGTGTGGATGGAGCTTTTCCAGAGCAGAAACCAGCTGATTTGCTGATTGATGTGATGCAAAGCTTACAAACCAAATATTTACAAGGTGCATGCTGGTTGATGTCACGTTCCGCTGTAGCCGCGGTGCGCAAGTTGAAGGACCCTGCAACTGGGCATTACCTCTGGCAGCCAGGACTGGGTGGAGCGGTTTCAACCTTGCTTGGGTATCCGGTTGAGGTGTGTGATGAAATGCCAGCCTTACAAGGTGGACAAGCCGGAGTTGCGATTGCCTTTGGAAACTTTAAGGAGGCCTACCAAATTGTTGACCGCAGTGGAATGCATATTTTACGCGATCCATACAGTTCTAAACCCCACGTTGAGTTTTATATCACAAAACGAACAGGAGGAGCGGTTGTTAATCCGGATGCTTTGAAACTGTTGAATTTCCAAGCTTAACTCAAACTAAAAATACATACGCGCTTGCTGATGAATGACCCAGGTTTTGCCTGGTTTTTTTGTTGGCGGCGCTTTTTTTTATGAAAGGAATAATCATGATTAAAATTATTGACCCCCCATCCATGTCAGCGGTTCCACTTTATGAATTTAAAAATTATATGCGTGTGACTCATTACCATGCCGATGAAGCTTTAGGAAAAGTATTAAAAGCTGCACAGGAAAATATTGAAGCAAAATTACAGTTGCGGCTTATCAACCAACGCGTTTTTGTCACATGTGCTGGGCGCGCGAAGATGCAGGGAATGAATGCGGTTGAGCAAGGACAACAAACCCTTGTGGACAAGGAGTTTTCTGTACCCACCGCGCCAATTCAAAATATTTATGCAGCATGGCGGATCAGCAAAGGCCAAGAACATGCAGTGAACTTGGATGATCTTTACCAACGTGCCTTGGGAGAGCGAACCCGGGTGAGTTTAAAAATGGCCCCCTTGGACGTTTTAAAACTTGAGGCATTGGTTGGATATGGACCAACGCCAGCTGATGTGCCGGAATCTTTGAAAATGGCGATTATGATGCTGGCCCAAAGTTTTTATTATGGTGGAGAGCGGTTGGACCATGCAGCGCTGAAGGGATTACTGATGCCTTATATTAAGCGAGGTGTGGCATGAAAATACATATTACGCCTTTTGATTTGGTTGAGCCCATTACAGCTGTGCATGTTGACCATGGTAGACAAGAGCTGATAGCGGTTTTTAATTCATGGGCGGCGGTTCGGGCCATTAGGCCGAGTCAAGAACGTGTGGTCTATAGCGCTGATCAAAAGCAACTGAAAGCGCTTTATAAGGTTTGGATGGACGCAGGGCACCCATTGGAAAGTGACTATTTGGTTAAATGGCAAGATCGGTTTTTTGAGTTGGCCTCAGAACCCGTAAAGGATGCGACCAGCCCTTGGCTGTATTTTGTGATGAAGGAGGTAACATATGATGTTGCAAACTTTATCGAGACTTAAGCAGGTTTTAACGGAGCGTTTGCCAATTCCAGTTTATTTACACGTACCACAAAAAATAAAACGCCCCTATGGAATTTTAGAAATGAAACAGGCGACTGTTGGCAAAGGTGATTACGAGGGATACAAAATCATAGAGGCTAACTTAACTGTGTGGTGTGACGTTGCGCATACATTGCAAATTCAGGAAGTTCTGGAGCGATTGGAGGAGCTGTCTAATACAGTTTTGGATATTGAAGAGAGCCAAATGCACTTTCTTGTTGGCGCTGCTATTGAGGTGGCAACCATTAAAAACGATGTGATTGGTTACCGTGTTGAATTTAGGGGAATATGTGTGTGAAGATTATCTGAACTTAGAGTAGAGCTGATTCTTAATCCCCCTCTTGAAAAATTTTTTTTTAATCTTATTTAACTTTTATGCCGAGGGGTATACAAAGTTATTAAAATAAAGTTAATCCTCAAGATAAGGATCGTGATTATGAAAAAGATTTTACAGCTATGGCTTGGCATAGCATTGGTTCTTGGCATGATGAGCACCTCGGTGCAGGCCGTAGGCCCAAACGATGAAGCTGAAGAGACTGAGCCTGCCGCTGCGGCAGCGGCATCGCCGCAAGCATCAGATTCTCCTCCAACGTTAGCGAATCTGCCACAAGAGGTTATTGATCGTATCGTGCCCTTTCTGGATCCTACGTCGGCAGTGCGGTTGGCTGAAGCTTCAAGACAAATGACAAGAATGGTTGGTGATGCACGTATTCATCACCTGAAGAAAGCTCTGTATCAAGAGAGTGGTGGGCCTAAAGATCCAACGGGTAAGGCATTGCCTGATATGGGATTGCCTGTTTTTCACTTGGAGAGAATTTCAGTCGATTTAAAACAAGTTTTATCTCGTCGCTATCTACCAGAAGAGAGAAAAGGTATTTTAAAGGCTGCTCTGGGAAGCTATGAGCTTCTTGCCATAAAAAACAACAGTGAGATGGCGATGAGCATTGCAAGTAAAAGTGAGAGCATGCAGCATGAGAACATGTACAGGCTTATTCTGCAGGCGTTGGGTGAGGATGCACAAGATTTAACGTTTGTGCAAAAAGCCGCATTGCAGCATCAGTTTTTTGGCTATGAAGTTTACTATACCACTGAAGACAAGAAAAAAGAGTGGATGCAAGCTTTCCGTGATCGGGTTTGGAACCCACGTGGGCACAATGGATTGCAGACGTTTCTTGATACAAACTACCAAGAAATCACCGCTGAAACGGAAGCGATTGATACAGACTCTTACTGGGTTGTTCAACACAGCCAGCTGGCTGGATTAAAAGATGATATCAATCGCTTATTGCCAGAAAATGCTGAGGGTCCACAACCAACAGTTGTTATAGATATTGATGCTGCGGGCCCAGTGTTTACCATGCGGGGCAGAGCAGATCTCCCCAATCGTCTGCGTAACTTGGTACTAACCAATGCTGATGAGAGCGTGCAAACAATTGGGGATTATTTCTTTTCTAGCAACCTCAATCTGCAAACTTTGCATCTATATATGCCAGCATTAACGCGTTGTGGGCATAATGTCCTGAGTGGCCCCCGCGATCTACAAACTATGCATCTCTATGTACCAGCATTGACGAGTGTTGGGAATGCATTTTTGAGTATGAATTACTCCCTACAAGTCCTGCACCTATATGCGCCAGCATTGACGCATGTTGGGGTTCGTTTATTGGATGAGACTAAATTCCTACAAATTCTATACTTAAGTTTGTCAGTATCAGAAAGATTTATAATGTTTCCACAATATTTTTTTACAAATTTGCAAAGGGTTTATGTACCAGCTGATCAGTTGGAAAGCTTGATGGAGCTTTTTGGAGAATGTTACAGGGGGCTGCTAAGACCAGCTGCTATTTAGTAAGCTTTAAGGGAGATTCTCACGCGGATTTAAAAATCCGCTCAGAATGATGGGTTTCTATTTACCCGTCACCCTGAGGAGAAATGCAATTTTGACGCGAGGGTCTTGTTAAAGGCAGATGAGATCATCACGTCGGCGTGAACGCCTCCTCATGATGACGCTTCCCCTTTTACCGGTCATCCTGAGCGAGGGAAGAGAGCGTGAGGATCTAAGTGAAATAGAAAGAGATCATCACGTCGCTACAAGGTAGCTCCTCATGATGACGATTGGGCGAAATCAGATTCTCACGCGGATTAAAAATCCGCTCAGAATGACGGGTTTTGGGCTGCGCTCCGCTTCGCAATGACTGGTAAAGGCATGAGACACCCGCCTAATGACGGGTGAGATGTAAACACTCTTCAGAGAATGATTGATTGTTAACCTTATTTCTTCCGTGGTGACAGTTTCCGGTACCCAAGCGTTACAGCAAAGCCGGAAATGAAAGAAAATAGATAGCCAATCAATAGTGAAGCGCCGCCCAATAATAAATTCATTAACGCGCCGCGGCTAAAAAGGCTTTTGACCGAAGTGGTTTGTGCTGGTGTTGTTTTTGAGGCGCCATTTAAATCATAGTTTTTTGGCATTTTATATTCTATAGAAAAAGCACTAGATTGTCCGTTTGCTGTCGTTTCGACTGTCTCTGATGCGGCAACTTGAATTGGTTGTTTGGCGTTATTGGTTGTTGGTAAAGGTGTGGGTTTTGTGATTTCTCCAGACCAGGAAACCAGGATGTAAAGAGGAAATAATAGCCAATGAATTTTGTAGAGTAAGGTTTTGTTAGCATGGGTTGTGTGCCATGCAGTGCTTAGGTGAGGGTTCTCGCCAAGGGCTGCCGCAGGCTCGGCAACGCTGAAACGGCTGTAAAAATAAAGCGCAATCGCCATAATAAAAAATACGGCAACGCCAAGATTAATAAGTGTGCGTTCAACCAGGGCGCGCAAAGTTGGCGGCATGACTGAGGCATCATAAAAGTATTGTTGAACAGCTGCCGATACAGGCTGATGGAAAGATCCCAAGCTGTGCAAAACAAAAGCAGCTAACAATATGAAGGCAGGCAGAAAAATAAGAATCAGCTTAACGTTGACAAAAAATGTACGCCAACCACAGCCATAAAACGAAAGCTTTGAGATGCCTGTGCCCTTTGCCTGGCCATCACACAAACGGCTGACAGAAACATCAAATAATGTATCAAAGAATAAGAACAGGAAAGCTTGGCCAAGCATAAGTATGAAGAAGTATAGAAAGGCTGGCACATATGGTGCAACGAACCCCATGGCAACACCAAAAACCAGCTGATAAAAAATAGGCACAGAGCAGAAACGCAAAAACGTTATAAAATGAGTGAGAGGTGAAAACAGGCTGGCCCAGAAAATACCAAAGGTTGTTTGGGGAGTGGTTTGAGCGCTTTTCGTCATGTTTAACTCACTTCATTTTTGAATATAACCGCCAGCCACCAAAGCCGGCGGCCTTTATTGATTTATTTTTGCGACGGGTTGTCTTTTAGAACCTGGGCAATGCGGGTGTTGATCATCAAAGCTGTAAACAACATAAACATGTACATAAGAACAACCCAAAGTACGTTAGCAATAAGTAAAAATTGTGATGCATTCATCATGATGTCACGAGATAAAACTGACATGGCCATGTTAATTTGCTCATGTAGCATGACGGGTTGACCTGGTTGAACGGATAGAGTGGCCCAGAAATCAGCAGAAATAACAGACCTAAGCGTTATGATTGATGGCAAAACAATAAGTGCCATTAATAAAAGCACACAAAGCACACCAAAAATCTGACTACGGAAAATAAACCAAACGCGATGGCGGGTGTGGCGCAGGGTGTACTTAATTGAGGATGTATTAGAGATAATAGCGAAGCATTGGATTGGAGCTATTCGCATCATAACGTAAAAAGTAAAAATGTTTGCGATAAGTGACCATAAAAAAGAATTTGGATTAAGTGATAGTTTTGCTAGCAAAAAATCAAATGCAGCAACAACGCCCAGAGCCAGAACTGCAATAAGAATATATCCTAACAGTGCCAGGAAATAACGACCAATTCCTTTGGTGGTGTGACCTGTAATATTATTGCCAGTTTCACCATTATTGGCAAAGTGAATAGATGTGATTGGAAACGTAAAGTACATGATGAAAAGGAGGGGGATCATGAATGCCCATACGGCCAAGCTGCTGTCTGTTACATGGGCAACGGTTAAGGCCATTGCAATGATAAGTGCCAGCGGTGCTAAGCTTAAACGAATGCTGGTGCCGATATTACGAAAACTATCAAAAAAAGCGCCAAAAACAACGCGATGAGCTGAAAAAGGATTGTGTGACATGTTATATTCCCTGGTTAATTTATCATATGAAAATTTGACACGTTTCTATGTTAAAGTCAACTCAGCATGCTGTGAGCCTTGCCAAATCTAAAGTTTCAGCCATGGATGGTCTGGGATATATTTTACGTAAAGCTTCAACAAAATCAAAGTCTTCTGCAGTTAATCCATTAGGCAGAGACAGCTTTTGGTCTTTTTTGGGGTCTTTCAGTTGGAGAGTCACGTCGGCCGCTGGACTCCTCATGATGACGGAGTTTTTTGTGGCAAGAGAGATTGCCACGTTGGAGGTGCGCTCCGCCTCGCAATGACTGTTTTTGGGGTAAGAAATTGCCACGTTGGAGTTACGCGCCGCCTCGCAATGGCTGGTTTTTAATCACACGTTTTTTTAACGCCGTGTTGAAAAATATTCATTTGTATCCATATCAAAGAAAAATTAGTTTAAACTTATGAAAAAAATTATTGCTTGTTTGCTGGTTGCTTTTCAATTAACGCCATCTATAAAGGCTGTTTTACCTGTTATTAGAGGCCAGGATTTACTGGATAAAGAACATGGTCCAGGGCTGGTGCAAGCGTATGAAAATAAATTTCATCCAGAAAACCCCGTAGATCGTTCAGAGGCTGCAAAGGCGTTCAAAAGATTTATTGCAATGTGTTCCCTTAGAGCCGCTGATCGTGTGCCTGGATTAGGTGATGTAAATGATCATAATATAGCAGCGATGCAAGCCGTGTTTAATTTACTAAAGCGTCGCTTGACGGATGAATATTATATTGGTTTGGGTAACCATGATTCAGAAGATGTGCGCAGACATAAAATAAACTCAGCTTTAGTGAGTGTGTCCAACATGTTGTCGATGATGCGATTTTATCCCGCTGGTGAGGATATTATCTTGGGCCAATCTTTTATTATCTTCGCACGCAATATTCGTGCTTTAATTTGGGAGCAAATAGAAGAAATGAATGGTTTGCAGGTGTTGAATAATGCAGATAAACGGCTCTTTCCCAATTTACTTAAAAGCTATGTTTATAACGTGGCTGAGATGAATGCCTATGGTTTGGAGCCAACTGGTTTTGAAAAACAAAATGCATGGAAGTTGGTAACTGTTCTTCAAGAGAAGTACTCGCGGTCTAAGATAATTCCCTTGATCAAAGCGGTTTTATTGCATTGGGGGCATCGGCCAGATGGTATTTCTGATGAAGTAGCAGCAGAGCAAAAGAAGGTTCTTTTTGAACAGTATAAGGAGGTGGAGCACGTTGAGCATGCGCCACCTCAACTGGTTAATTTTTTGCAACAACACGCAGGGCAAGGAGATTTTGCTGAAGCAATGGTGCAGGGCGCTGCAGATGATGGGGAAGATGACCAAGAAGAACACGAGGAACAAGAAGACCAAGATAGCCTAAGCCCTGTAGGCGTGAGAGATGTAACAAAAGCCAGATCTAAAGAAGCGCGTGAGCGCGGATATGGAGATTTGGCACAACAAGTTCAAGCAGCTGTTAGCGGTATGCCAGAAGATGGCCAAGCAGGCGGAGTTGAAGCAGCGGATTCTGATGCAGATGAGAGTGGTGATAGTGACGCTGACGGGGACAGTGGGCAGGCAAGCCCTGCCATGAGCCCCGGTGGTGGTATGGAAACGGATGAGGATCAGTCCTCTAGTGAGTCAGACGAATCAGATGAGGGGGATAGCAGTGATGGCGATGTGCCGCCTGCTTTTGGGCAAGCTAATCTTAGCGGTGACGGAGATGGTGCGGCGGCAGCTGCTGCAGGCGCGACAGCTTCTGGGGCTGCTGCTATGAACTCTGACATGCGTAAAAAAGAAACAGCAAAAAGGCGTTCTGCTGGATCAGCTCTTGATGAAGGAGATCCAGATAAAGAAAGCCTAGAAGCCAAAAAGACTAAACGCCAGCCTGGTTTGTTTGATGATGCGCATGAGGGTGAAAACATCAAGCAGCTATGGATAGCGATGGAACAGATATGGAAAGACAATAAGAAAAAGAAAATGTCACTTCATAAGCTTGTAAATAGGCTATCCGTATATCTGCGTGAGAATAAATCTTTGTTTTTTTGTAAGGTTGACGTCTCCTCTCTAACAAATGAATCTCTGTTTAAACGTATTAAATGGATAGTAGACAAATTAGACCAAGGTCAATTAAGAAAATTTATTGAAACGCAAGATGATCGTGACCATAAAAAACAACAGGTTATTGCTGAAATTTTTTCAACAATTGATCAAGTTTATAAAGAAACGGGTGAGTATATAACAAATATAGAAGCTGTTAAAATCATTAATAAAAACAAGGGCGCAAAATATAAATTGAGAGTTCACAATGGATTTTTTCTATCCAGTGAAAAATATCAAGCCGGACGAACAGACCGTCAGAATAAATTAAATAAAATGTGGGCCTTGTTAAAAAAATTGTGTGACGAATACAAAACGGAAAAAGGCAAAAATATAACCCTAGACGCATTAAAAGCGCGTGTTGAAAAGAGTACCGAGTATCAAGAAATGATTAAAAACAGCCCTTTTCTTATGTCAGAAGGAAGGTTGAAGCATGCCATACAAATGGATCGAGGATATGGCCGCGATAAAAGCACTAAAAGTAAAAGGGAATGGCCGCATTTGAAATAAATGTGGCGCTGGTGAGGAGATTCTCATGTTGTTGTAGGAGATTGCCACAGTCGCGCTGCTTCTCGCAATGACTGGTTTTTTATCCTATTTTTCGCCCTATTTTTTGCCCTATATAAAGGGCGGGAAATTATTCAAGAGGCTGAAAAAAGCCTTCATGTAAAAAACAAGGAAAAACAAATAGTTTGTAATTATTTAATGTTTGAAACTTGATTTTTTTAACACCATTAACTAAGTATTAGCAATAAATAGAAAAGGTATTCAAATGAGAAAATTAACCTCAATCACAGCCATGCTTATGAGCGTTACGGCATTTAATTTATTTTCAGCTGATATAGATCCTGTAGGAAATAAAGCTGGTGAAGAAGGTGACTGGGATTTGGCATTACGCCTACAAATTGAAGAAACTGTGAATTTATCACGTTCAGGTGCTGTGGGGGCTGCGGCTCCGGCTGCAGCTGCGGCTACACCAGCTGCATCTAGTTATGGTGCTGCTGCAGGAGATGAAGGCCTGGAAGAAGCTCTAAAGGTATCACTTGCAGAAGTTGTAGGGACAGCTGCAGCTGCGGCTACACCTGCTGCATTGACAGAAGGTGACCTGTATGCAATTAATAGCCGTACTGTTAAGCCCATAATGACACAGGAAGATGCAGGTGTAGCATTCATTAATTGCATGATAGAAGAGGGCGCTATAAGTAGAAAGAGTCTTCAAAATTCAGGTCATGAAAAATATGAATCTTCCATTGAGCTCCTAGCTAACTATTTTTTGGCAAATGAGTTTCAGAGAGTTTCCATAGATAAATATCCAGGTTCTGATGATACTTATAAAATTTTAAAAAAGTCTTTTGAAACAGATCAAGCAGCTTGTGTTGATTGGGTTAGAGACATTATAGAAGAATCTTTTGTGGGCCAGGATAGTGCGGCTGCTCCGGCGGCTGGTGCTTCGGCAGCTGAGGGATATGATTTACCCGGAACGCCTCCAATGGATTCACGCAGAAGATCCTTTCCACCGAGAGAAGGTGTCGTGCTGGCAGCGGCGGGAGAGAATGATTCTGCTATCACCCCGGAAAGACAAGAACAATTTGCAAAAACTTTAAAAGACATTAAAGCAATGCGTGCAGAAGTTGAGCGACAAATGGAGGCTGACCAAGCTGCTCAACCTGCTGCAGCAGCGGCTACGGTTGCAGCTCAGGCAGCTGGTAGTGCTCTTTTGGAAAGAATGGCGGAGCCTCGTCAACCTGATAAAACAATAAAATGGTTTATTCCAGCTCCAAAAGTAGGGTCGCAGCGATTAGGTGGTGGACATCTGTCAGAAAGAGAAGCTCGTTTGGCCCATCTAGAGCGGCTCACTAGAGGGTCTGCTCAGAGCAGAGAGCTTCAGTCGGCGCATGCTGCAGCAGCAAGCGCAGCTGTTGGTTTGGATCAACAAGAGGGAGAAGGTAGAGTTTTGACAACACAGCCAGGTGAGGTGAAAATCATAACTATAGCTCTGAGACCTCGGTTGAGCGCTGTTTTAAAACTTGCTTCTGAAAAGATTGGCATTGATACTGATTCAGAGTCTTTGAGAATTCCTCACACAGATGATTTCAACTACGCTGTTAATAGCATTTGTGATTTGATTATGCAGGAAGAAAATAAGGACGCTAGATGGATAAAAGAACTTCATAAGCATGGTAGAGATAATGGTCGAGAAAGCCTTTATCATAGCCTCTATAAAGCTTTTGAGGAAAAAGCTGCAACAAATCAATAAAAGCTATTGATTAACTTTTTAAAACACTTGCTCCCTTCAACAATTTGTTTGAAGGGAGTTTTTTTATGTGTGAGGCGTTTTTTGTAAGTTGTTCAGGGGGTGCTATTTTGTCGGGATCCATACCCGTATTTTTACCGGGTTGTTGTCATGAGGGTTAGAAATATAGAGTTGCTTTATAGGTACACAAAAATTTGAATTAAAGCTGATTAGGCTTGTCACATATTAGGTGATTTGGATTTAAATTGTGTGTATTAGCTCGATTTCCCCGTGTGGATGCTTTGTTTGCTTTATATTTTGTTACATAATATTATTTTGAAGTTTTATTGTTCTGAGTGTTTTGGACAAAGCTTTTTTATTTGACTTGCACTTTTTATCTGAATATAAAAATAAAAAAGTTAATAAAAATGAAACCTTGCCTATACTTACTTTTAATTACTTTAATGACTTCTAATGTTTTTGCTGTCCTGGGGGGAGAAGAACCCGATGGTTGTGCAGGTGGAGCAGCAGTGCCCGCGCCCACTCTTTCATCCAGTATTGAAAGTTTAGTGTCTGCTGGTTTTACGGAAGATATGCTTGTTGAAAAATTTTTCACAGAAGACAGAAAGCCAGCAGCTCGTGATATTTTGGAGATTATGAAAAAAAAACGTGCGCAAAATGTTGCTCAAGACGGTGAGGTTACTTACGGCGTGCATTTTAACTATACCTTTCAAACTTTGCATGCAATGCTGGAAAAAGCCGAAGGTGCAAAAGTTTTAGAATTGGGCGGTGCTTTTGGAGTTCATTCTTTTTTATTTTTATTGGCTGGTGCAGAAGAGGTTGTGCTTAATGATTTAAGCCGGCCTGCTTTACAAGAAGCTATCGACTATTACAATAAAAATCTAAAATCTTTAAAGCTTGGGAAAACGCGATTTGTTAAGGGAGATTTTCTTAAAGTTCTAAAAAAATTGGCAAAAGAGGGTGCTGAATTTGACCTTATTGTGGTACGTAACCTTTTACATTTTATGCCTGAGGAGACAATAGAAAAATTTAGGGATATTGTTGGAAGTATCGCTGCGCCAGGAGCTTTTATGAATATTGCTTATTTATGTTTAAGTCCTTTGAGATTTTCAGTCGAGGATTATGAGCCTTATAAAGAGTTTTTGCAGCGTAATAGAGGAGTAATCGTAGAGCAAGTAACGGTTAGGCTTAAAAATGGAGGTCAAATTCACTATCTGGGTGAAGTTTGTAATCCACGAAATGATAAGGGTGTTCTTTTATCATCGGAAGATTTTGAAAAAAATATGACCGCACCAAATTATTCTGTTCAAGTTAGTGTTCAGGATTTACGAGAGGCGAGTGAGCAACAAAAAGAAGGTTCTTTGGCTGATTTTGTTGAAAAGTGTGCTGAGGTAGTTGGAGAAATATTTGCGCCCAATGAACGCTATGGAGCGTTTATGGCAAAAAAGGTCTCATTGTGGACAAGGGAAAATATGCAAGGGTTGTTAAGAAGAAATTATGAGCGACTGATGGAAGATAAAGGAGAAGAACCACATCTCCTTTTTGCAAGATGCTACAGATCCTATTGTGAGCCAGGTTTTTTAGAAGAGTATTTTGCCAAGTTTTTTGAAAGTTTAATGGTGGGGACTTCAGTTTCTAGAAAAGTTGGTGATGATAACTTCTTAAGGGTTTTGATGGAAGATAAGCTTCCAGAAATTGGAGATGGCTCAACACTCTCGGAGGTTTTGTTACAAAGAAGGTGTGAATAAAGCCAGCTTTGCGCTGGTTTTTTTTCTTAATATTCTCTCTGAAAAAAGCTTTATTTGTCGATGTTTGAAAAGCGTGGTTTTTCTTCTTGAAATCTGAGAGGGGCTGGATATACTACGGTTGAAATTGTTGCTACTTCATTGAAGTGGGGGATTTTAGATCCCCCTTTTGTGTATGTGGCGTATGGCATTAAAATTAAACTTAAGAGGAAATAGAAATGGTTACTGTCCATAACGAAATTTTACAAGTTGCTGATGTTGTTGCCCGCGAGAAGTTGATTGACCGCGAAACAGTCATTCAAGCAATGGAAGAAGCAATTCAGAAAATTGCTTTGAACAAGTACGGTATGGACCATGATATTCGTGTGACCATTGATCGCAAAACCGGTGAAATTACCATCAAACGTTACCGTGAAGTGGTGGAAGAGGTTGAGGATGAAAACAAACAAATTTCCTTGGCAGCGGCAAAAGAAGAACAGCCCGAGGCAACGGTTGGCCAGTACTTAACCGATGTTTTGCCCCCGGTTTCTTTTGGGCGGATGGCAGCGCAAACAGCGCGGCAAATTGTTAATTACCGCGTTAAAGAAGCTGAAAAAGAGCGTCAGTACGAAGAGTTTAAAGACAAAGTTGGTGAGATCATCAGCGGAATTGTTAAACGGGTTGAATATGGGAATTACATTATTGATGTGAACCGGAACGAATGTGTGCTGCGCCGTGACGAGGCCATCCCCCGTGAGGTGTTGCGCCCCGGTGACCGCGTGCGGGCTTACATTCTGGAGGTTGTGCGCGATACGCGTGGGCCACAGATCTTTCTTTCAAGGTCACATCCACAATTTATGGCCAAATTGTTTACACAAGAAGTGCCTGAGGTTTATGAAGGTGTGATCGAAATTTTATCTGTTGCGCGGGATCCAGGCAGCCGCGCGAAAATTGCTGTACGGACCAATGACCAAACCATTGACCCCGTGGGATCGTGTGTGGGTGTGCGTGGAAGCCGTGTGCAAGCCGTGGTGAATGAGCTGCAAGGTGAGCGTGTGGACATTGTGCCATGGACAGCGGATGTCCCCAGTTTTGTGATTAGTGCACTGGCGCCGGCTGACATTTCCCGTGTGGTATATGATGAAGAATCCCGCCGGGTTCAAGTGGTTGTGCCGGACGATAACTTAAGTATTGCCATTGGCCGGCGCGGACAGAACGTTCGCTTGGCAAGCTTGCTGACGGGGCTTGAAGTTAGCGTCATGTCGGAATCTGATGATACGCAAAAACGTAACGATGAATTTAAGCAAGTTTCAACAGATCTTATTAACGAATTAGGAATTGACGAGGTGATTGCACACTTATTGATTTCTGAAGGGTTTGATACACTCGATGC
Source organism: Holosporaceae bacterium UBA7879 (assembly GCA_002500565.1). Taxonomy (GTDB): domain Bacteria; phylum Pseudomonadota; class Alphaproteobacteria; order UBA7879; family UBA7879; genus UBA7879. Next base: position 77,117 of record DLRV01000011.1, on the reverse strand, counting down.
GATTGCCTTCTGTGACCTTGAAGAAATGCTTGAAATAGAAGGATTTGAAGAGGGCTTAGCAACAGAACTGCAAAAACGTGCTCAAGCCGCTGTTGAAAAACGCCATCAAGAAATTAAGAAAAAAGTTGCCGAGATGGGCGTGGATAAATCCCTTAGTGAGTTTGAACCTTTGACGCCGGAATTGCTTATGGTACTGGCTGAAAACAATTGTCGCACACTGGATGATTTAGCTGACTTGGCGGGTGATGAATTGGTGGAAATGTTTGGCGAAGATAATATCTCGCTGGATGTCGCCAATGATATCATTATGCAAGCGCGTGCACACTGGTTTGATGACGATGCAACAGAAGCTTCTGTTGAAAAGGATGAGGCCGATACAAAAGCGTAAAAACACTGCTTGTTTTTTTTGTGGTGATTCGTTTAAAGTGTGGGCAATTTAGAGAAAGATTTAACGATGACAGATGATACCAAAAAACCGCTAACCCTCTCTAAAAAACTGAAAATTGATTCAGTCGGCGCGGGATCATCTGGCAATAAAACCATCATTGAGGTTAAGAAGTCTAAATCACCGCGACGTGGCAGTTTGAAATCTACGACTGCCTCTGATGCGCGGTCATCAGGATCACGCATGCGGGGCATGCAAATTGATCAATCAACCCTTAAGCGTCCAGAAGCGCCTATTGAGAATGATGTATCAAATGCGCATTCTACAGAAGAAGAAACCTCTGTTTCTTTACAAGATCGCTTAAAAGCGCTGCAGGATCAAGTTACGACACTTGGCCAGCAGCACCAGCAAGACAGGCAAAAACAAGACGAAATTGAAGAGTTGGAAGCAGCGCAGCGCCAACTCGAAGAAAAGAAGCGTGCTGTTGAAGAAGCGGAACGTAAAGCTGCTGAAGCAGCTGCCGCAGCTGTAGAGAAAGAAAAAAAGCCTGAGTCGTCTGTTGGTCGTCGACATGCCCCACAACCCCGTTTTGATGATGATGTTGCAGGTGGGGGCGGCCCGAAAAAATCAGGTAAGGCGGCTTTAAGCCAGCCGCGTAAAGACGACCGTAAAGTTGTAACCCGCCGTGAAGCGCCAAGGCGTTCGGGTAAATTGACGGTTTCTCAAGCCTTAAACACCAATGATGATGTGCGGATGCGGAGTAAGGCATCCTTGATGCGGGCACGGGAAAAAGAAAAAAAGAAGATGATGGACTCCGGCGAGCCAGCGCAAAAAATTTCGCGTCAGGTGACAATTCCAGAAACCATTACCGTGCAAGAGCTTGCCAACCGGATGGCTGAGCGAGCAGCTGATGTGATTAAAACCCTGATGGGTATGGGAACAATGGCGACCATTACCCAGGTGTTGGATGTTGATACAGCTGAGTTGGTGGCAACTGAATTGGGGCATACAGTTAAACGGGTTTCCAATGATGATTTGGAACGTGAACTGTTGGAAGCTGAAGCTTTAGAAGATAAAGGCAGCGAATTTGTGGACCGTCCGCCCGTTGTAACCATTATGGGCCACGTGGACCATGGTAAAACATCGCTTCTTGATGTGATGCGTTCAACAAATGTGGTGAGTGGTGAAGCAGGGGGAATTACCCAGCATATCGGGGCGTATCAGATTCAATCGAAAGATGGGCGTAAAATCACATTTATTGACACACCTGGCCATGCCGCCTTTACGGAAATGCGGGCCCGTGGAGCGCAAGCAACGGATATTGTGGTTTTGGTGGTTGCAGCAGACGATGGCATTAAAGACCAAACAGTTGAGGCAATTAATCATGCTAAAGCTGCTAAAGTCCCCATTATTGTTGCGATCAATAAAATGGACAAGCCCGAGGCAGATGCCATGCGGGTTAAGAATGAGCTGTTGCAATACGAATTGGTTGTGGAAGACCTGAGTGGGGATATTTTAGCGGTTGAAGTATCAGCAAAAGAAAAAATGAATTTAGATGGGCTGGTTGAAGCAATCCTCTTGCAATCTGAATTGCTTGATCTGAAAGCGCCGGTTGATCGGACAGCGATGGGAATTGTCATTGAATCGCGGTTGGATCGGGGTCGTGGACCAGTTGCAACGGTTTTGATTCAAAAAGGAACGTTGAAGATTGGGGACACTTTCGTGTGTGGCGCCCAGTATGGCCGGGTGCGTGCCATGGTTAATGATAAGGGTGAACAGATTAAAACGGCGATTCCTGCAGAGCCCGTTGAGATTATTGGTTTTAATGGAGTGCCGGTTGCAGGGGATTCATTCCTGGTGTTGGAGGATGAAGCACGCACGAAAGAAGTGGCTGAGTTCCGTTTGAAGCGCCAAAAAGAAAAAGAAGCAGCCAAGCAAGATAAATTGAAAAAAGACAACTTGTTTGGACCCTCTAAAGAAGGTGACAAAACAGTTTTAAGTGTGATCATTAAATCAGATGCGCATGGGTCATCAGAAGCCATTGCGGGGGCGCTGACCAAAATTAACTCTGAAACTGTTGAAGTAAAAGTAGCTCACATGAGCGTGGGAGAAATTACCGAATCGGATGTAACTTTGGCCAATGCTTCAAATGCGTTGATCGTTGGGTTTAATGTGCGGGCCAATGCGCTGGCGCGGGACATGGCTGAACGTGAAGGGGTGGAGATTCGTTATTACTCGATCATTTATGATTTGATCGATGATGTGAAAGCGGTTCTAAGTGGTATGCTCTCACCAATCAAGCAAGAGAAGTTTATTGGGAAAGCCGAAATTAAACAGATCTTTAAAATTTCTAAGCTGGGAACCATTGCGGGTTGTTATGTGACAGAAGGCGTTGTCAAGCGTGGATCAAAAGTTCGCTTGCTTCGTGATAACGTTGTGATTCATGAGGGCAAGCTGAAAACGTTAAAACGCTTTAAAGATGAAGTTAAAGAAGTGAAGCAATCATATGAATGTGGGATGGCGTTTGAAAACTATAATGATCTGCGCGAAGGTGACTTTATTGAGTGCTCTGAAATTGAAGAAGTGGCCCGGACTTTGGAATAGGTCGGTTGCTGCTTCTTTGATGGGGGGTATCTATCGGCTGATATTGGTTCTGTTTGTTGGGCTTTGTATGCAGTCTGAGGCGTTGGTTGCGCCAGGCGTGTTGGCTGACCAGCCATTGAATAGGTTATTGCCGACATTACCCAAAAAAGTATCTTCAAAATTGAGAGAGGCTATTGGTAAGAAGGATATTGGTGCGTGCGTCTATCGACCGAGAAGTCAAAAACCTGATCAGGTTTATCACATCAAATGCAGCTCAAAAGAAAGGGGGTTGCGGCTGTTTGGCCGAACAGCTTATGCCAATAAGCGCGGCGTCTATCGAGCAAGCTTAGCAGGAGCGCTTGGATTCGGGCCGGAAATTTCAATTGATGATCCCGAGGCTGGGTTTTTGATTTGGCCGTGGTTAGAGGGGGAGACATTATCGATTCCTTTATCTGATCAGGATTTAGAATCGTTAACGAAGCTTTTGAAAAAAGTACATGCAGTGCCAGCCGATCAGCGCCTTTATCCACGTGTTACCCGAATTGAAGATCGGGTTGTGCGTCGGATTGATGAACTGCAAAAGATCAAGTCAACTGTGGTTGATTTAAAAGCGTTAAGACGGTCGGTGAAGTTGGTGGTTGAAAACTTGCAGCCAGAGCCGATGGTGATGATTCATGGCGATCTGCAGCAAAGCCATGTTTTACAAACCGCGCGTGGAATAAAACTGATTGATTGGGGAGATTCCAGCACGGGCGATGCGTTTGATGATTTGGCAGCGGTAAGTGTTTTTTTTGCTTTAAGTCCCGCGCAAGATCAAAAAATGCTGGACGTTTATTTTGAGGGACGTGTAACGTGCCGGGAACACCAGCAATTATTCATGAAAAAATTATTGGTGGTTTTGCACTATAGCTTGTGGCAACTTCGGCAGGCTGAAAAAGGGCGGGGCTTGCTTAACCAGACACGCATTGATATGACGGCTAAAACATTGGCTGAGTGGCTAACCCGGAACGGCGCCAATAGCCACTTTTCGGGAAACCCAGCCTTAAGCCGCCATGTGGCAATGATGGGCTTGGAGTTTTATTTTAAAGGTGTGGCTTCTAAGAATTATAAAGTGCAGTGTCAATAGATTGTTAATATTCCTTGTAGATTGCCCTTGATTTATTTTCTAAATATGATAAAGGGTAAGCTTCTGAATTGACAACAAAGGAGTTTGCTAAATGTCAGTGACTAAAACAAAACCACAGTTTTCCGGCCTGAGAGGTATTTTCTGGCCTATCCATAGCTTTGAGGTAAAGAAGTTTTTACCCATGGCGCTTATGATGTTTTGCGCGCTATACAACTACACTGTTTTGCGGAACAGTAAAGATGCGATCGTCCTTTCTGAAATGGGTGATGCCGCGGCGATTAACATTTGTAAACTTCTGATTACATTGCCATTGGCAACGTTATTTTTTGTTCTTTACTCAAAAATGAGCAACTCTTTATCGCGTCAGAAGCTATTCTACACCTGTACGATGATCTTTGTAGTGTTCCTATCAGTATGGGGTTTCCTTCTGTACCCATTTAGAGATTACCTCATGGCAGACATGGAAACGTTGCGCTCTGTTGGTCAGGTTGTTCCACCACTCTACTGGGTTGTGATTACCTTTGGTAAATGGTTCTATGCCCTTTACTACGCCATGGCTGAATTGTGGGGCAGTGTTGTTGTTTCTCTTCTTTTCTGGCAGTTTGCTAACCAAATTACGCGGGTAAGTGAAGCAACACGTTACTATGCGATGTTTGGTTTGATCGGTAATTTTGGTGGTATGCTTGCTGGTGGGGTGATGCAATGGACAAAACCATTGTCTGAAGCCATCGTTATCTCTGGTTACAACGCCGGGGATGTTCACACGTTGATGAACCTGATTCCAGTGATTTTGTTCGCGTTTGTCTTTATGTACCTGTACCGCTTTACCAATACATCTGTGATGTCTGATCCTCGTTTGTACGATCCAGCTGATGTGAAACCGAAGAAGAAAAAAGAAAAAATGTCATTGGGTGACAGCATGAAATTGATTCTGTCTTCTAAGTACCTAATGTTGATCTTGATCTTGGTGGTTGGATATGGTGTTTCTGTGAATCTAATTGAGGTAAGCTGGAAATCACGCGTAAGTTCTTTCTTCCCTGACAAAGCAGCAAAATCAAGCTTCTTTGGTCAGTTCGCTGTACTAAACGCATTTGTGACCATTATCTTTATGTTGATCGGTCAAAACATTGTCCGTGTTTGGGGTTGGTTTGTTGCGGCAATCTTGACACCAATCATGATTGTTACAACCGGGGCGATCTTCTTCACCACGATTTTGGCGGAAGACCTTCTTACTTGGCTCTACACATTGCTTGGTGCCTCACCACTCATGTTGTCTGTATATGTTGGATTGTTCTTCCAAGTATTCAGTAAATCAACCAAGTACTCATTGTTTGATGCAACCAAAGAGATGTCGTACATCCCACTTTCTGATGAATTGAAATCTAAAGGTAAGGCAGCCGTTGATGTGGTTGGTGGCCGTTTGGGTAAATCTGGTGGTGCGTTGATTCAAAGTTTGATGATTGCAACCATTGCTGGATCAGCCTTGAACCCATACGATGTAATCGCGCCATACTTGTTTATCTTTGTGATTGCCATCATGGTGGTTTGGTTCTATGCTATTGGTAAGCTTAGCATTGAGTTTAAGAAAGCCAATGAAGCCAAAGAAAAAGAATCTGCAAAGGCTTAACAAACACAAGTCTTTCATTTTCCCTGTAAACGAAAGGAGCCCTCGGGCTCCTTTTTTATTGCCATAAGCTTAATAAAAAATTTCCCACAATATTAGAATCATTAAAAATAGTTCTTAAAAAAACAAATATTGTCTAAACACTCCCCTAATTAATATTGACTAAAAATTAATATCTGATAATTTGCAGCAAAATAATATGAGTATATCCATGTCCAAATTTAAAATTTTAACTTCTGTTCTAGCGCTAAGTGCTAATCTTGCAGTAGCAGAAACTGTTCAATGTAATTGCGGTGCCATGAAAAATATCGCTGATCAAAAGAGCAACACTGTTTACACCTCAACCGAAGGTCTGACAGATGGATTTTATTTGGGTTTGACAGGGGGTGTGATCCGCGACAGTGGTAAGGAAAACCTAGAAGTAACAGATAACAATGGTGTTGTGAACATGGATGCAACACGTAAGTTAGAAAAAACAACGCCTGTTGGTGGGATTGTTGCTGGTTACATGCGCGTGTTCCCAAACACATTTATGTCTTTGGAAGCTGAAATGACCGGGCCACAGACATGGTCTAAGAAAAATTCACGTGTAAATGTGGTTAATGGTGTGGTTAATGCAACTGATGTGCAAACGAAATACCGTCAAGATTTTGCCGTTGCTTTAATTCAAAAGTTTGGTTGGCGTTTTGCTCCAGCAACAGCGGCATACCTGCGCGCAGGGCCGGTCTTTGCTCAGTTCAGTTCCCACAGCCGTATTGCTAACCATCCAAGGGGTGGTGTGCCGGGGGCTCTTGATAACCAGTTACTAAAGCGCCGTGAAAAGGTTTTCGGTGTTGATGTGGGTTTTGGTTTTGTTCACCAATTCTCTGAAGATTGGATAGGATCTATTGATTTCAGCCACCGTCGCTTTCAAAATGTGAAGCACGATTTTGAGGATGACCGTGGTGAAGACACAATCATTAAAGTTAAGCCAAAACAAACACGTTTGATGATGACTCTAAGTTATAAACTGTAATTTAAAAATTTAGCTAAAATAAAAATTTTAAAAGATTAAGGGAAATAAATATGTTTAACAAATTTAAACTTAGCGTATTGGCTACAACAGCTTTTTTAGCCGTATCAGTGTCTGCTGGTAAGCCAACAATTGAGCAAGCGGAGGCTTACATTCGTAATCACAATGCAAAAGTTGTACCTGCGCAACAAATTCCACCAGCGTATATCCCTGTCGTTGCTCGCAATATGGGGTTAATGCTCCAAAAAGGTGATTTTATCCGGTTTTTAAGTAGTGGAAATGCTCTTAATTATGTTCAGCAAATGCAACAAGCACAAGCAGGGGGTGGAAACCAGGCTGCTGTGGCAGCGGCACAAGCTCATCTGCAAGAGGTGGAAGACGTGTTAAATGGTCAACAAGTGCCTGCTAATCCAGTGCCAGCAGTTGCGGCAGCAGCACAAGCGCGTGTAGATTTACAAGCGGCAAGGCAAGCTGCACAACAAGCACAACAAGCAGAAGCGGCAGAACGGGCGCGCTTACAACAGTTAGCAGCAGCAGTAAATGGTAATCCACCTGCTCAACCAGACCCGGCAGTTGCCGCACATGTTGCGGCAGCAAATCAACTACGCGGTGATGTGGCACGTCAAGCACAAGCGGCTCAACAAGCGGCAGCAGCAGCGGCAGCGGCGGTAGCGGCAGAAGCACAAGCGCGTTTAGATTTGCAAGCGGCACAGCAGCGTGAGGCAGCGGCGGTAGCAGCAGCGGCAGCGGCACAAGCTCAGTTAAATGCCCCTAATCAGCCATTGAACAACCAAGAGCAAATAGAATTGGCTGCCTTGCGTGCTGGAAGACGACAGCTTTTACAAGAATTGCAAGATGTTAATGGTACAGTACCTGCAAATTTACCTGCGGCTGTAGCTCGCGCTCAGGCGCTTCGTCAAGCTGAGCAGGACTTACAGCAAGCGCAAAATGATTTAAATGCTGCACAGCAGGAAAAAGGTCGTATTTTGGCAGCGTTAGTACCACAAGGTCAGCAAGCACCAGCGGATGAAGCAGCGGCAATGCAAAGAGCGGCAGACCTTCGTCAAGCAGAAGATAATTTGGTCCAAGCGCGAGCAGAAGTAGCAGCGCGTCAGCAAGAGTTGGAAGCTGCAGAAAGAGAACGTGATGCCGCCAGAGCAGCAAGTCAAGCTCTTGCAAGAAGAGTTCTTGGACTTGCAGATAATGCTGCGTTGCCAGCAGATGTTGATGCAGCAGTTCAAAACCGTTTGCAGCAGTTAGGTGATGCTGCAGATCAAGCTAACCATCGTGCACAAGCGGCAGCGGCTGAACAGCAAAGAATTGCTGGTGAGTTACAACAACTTCGGGATGCGCAACAAGCAGTAGCGGCTGCAGCTAACCAAGGTGCTCAAGATGCTGCGGCTCAAGCTCAACAAGAAGCTTTGGTACAGTTACGTCAGCAACTAGACGCAGCAACTGAAGAAGCGCGTCAGGCTCGTGAAGCCCGCGCTGCAGCAGAAGCGGCGAGAGCTGAATTGCAAGGTCGTCTAGCAGATCAGGCAGAACAAGCTCAAAGAGCAGCGGAGGCCCAAGCAGCAGCCGTAAGACAAGCTGAAGAAGCAGCTCAGGCGCATGTTGCAGCAGCAACTGAAGCCAAAGCAGAAGCTGAGCAGAACTTAGCAGCGCATCAGCAAGAATTAGAAGCTGCAACCCGTCGAGCAGATGATGCAGAGGCTGAACGGCAAAGAATTGCTGGTGAGTTACAACAACTTCGGGATGCGCAAGCAGCAGCGGCTGCAGCTAACCAAGGTGCTCAAGATGCTGCGGCTCAAGCTCAAGCAGCTGAATTGGCACGGTTACAACGTGAACTAGACGCAGCAACTGAAGAAGCGCGTCAGGCTCGTGAAGCCCGCGCTGCAGCAGAAGCGGCGAGAAATGAATTGCAAGGTCGTCTAGCAGATCAGGCAGAACAAGCTCAAAGAGCAGCGGAGGCCCAAGCACAAGAAGCTGCAGCCAAAGCAGAGGCTGAGCAGAACTTAGCAGATGCAACCCGTCGTGCACATGATGCAGAAGCAGCTAGAGATGAACTTCAACGCAGATTTGAAGCTTTGGAAGCACAGCAAGCAGCAGCGGCTGCAGCTAACCAAGGTGCTCAAGATGCTGCGGCTCAAGCTCAAGCTCAAGAATTGGCAAGATTACAACATGAACTAGAAGCAGCAAATGAAGCAGCACAACAAGCTAATGAAGCCCGCGCTGCAGCAGAAGCGGCGAGAGCTGAATTGACGCAACGAACTGCTGAGCTTGAAAATGAATTACAACGACTACATCAACATGCCCTTGATGCACAAGAAGCTAAAGCGGCAGAGGTTGCGGCAGCTAGAGCGGAAGTAGAAGCAGATAAGGTAGCAGAACTTGAGGAAGCCCAAAGAGCGGCACAAGAAGCTCAAGAAGCTCAAGCGGCAGACTTGCGCCAGCAGATACAAGCGGCGCAACAGGCTGAAGAGCGTGCTGCAACGGCAGAGGCGGCAAAAGTAGCAGCGGAAGAAGGCCAAGAAGCGATGCTAGCAGCTGTGCGGGCTGCAGTGAAAGTTTTTACTGAAAGCCAGTATGGTACAGCTATTAAAGACGCCAAAGTTGACCGTGTTGAAGATGTAGGCGTACTAGCTGATTTAATGAGAGGCCTAATCGCTGCGGCATCTAAGCATCAAGCTGCTGCTAAGGAATTTGCAACTGAATTGGCTCAGTTCCGTGCTGGTGTTAATGATGGCGAAGAGGGTGCAGAAGGTGCTGCGGCAGCAGCAGCGGCTGGTGACCGTGTCATGAGCCCAGCCCGCCGCTCAGCTGGTGGACTGCGTGATGCATTGCCGCCTGTAAAACCTGTAAAAGGTGTTGATCTTAATGCGATACATCAACAGTATACGGGTAAAAAATATAAATTTATTAATCAAGTTAATAATTGGTTTATAGAACTGAAAGATAATGGGCAAGTGCCAGAAGGTCTGGATCTAGGAAGTGGTTATGTAAATCTTTCTGTGCTATCTAAAGATGACGCTCCAAGATCATCTAAAACAAGAAAATCTGCATTAGAGAATTTCCAAAGATTTGTTGACAATGAACTTAAGCAAGGCCATGGACTGGTGAAAATGTTTGAGAAAGAGCCTTCTGTCGATTTGTCAGCTGTGCCACGTGCAAAACATGTCAATCCGGATGACAGACCTGCCTCACTTCCGAATGCTAGACCATTATTAGGTTCTGATGATGAAACACCAGCATTATAAGTTTTATCTTTAGCGATTTAAGTCAAAGGGGGCTTCGGCTCCCTTTTTTTTGGTATGGAGTTAAGGGGAGTGTTGGTGTGGAGTTGGAAGGAGATTCCCACAGTCGCGGTGCTCCTTCGGAATGACGGGTGAACCAGAACCCGTCACCCTCATGAGGCAGAAGAATGTCCTGTTTCAGCTCGTTTAGTAGAGCTGTATTATGAGGCTGCTTTCAAACCCAATGCAGAAGATCTGCAAAATAGTATACTGGCTCTGTCGAATGTTTGGGGCCCTCTGGAAGCACTATGGGAATATGCTAATGAGGTCGTTATTGATGGTAAAGTTACTAAACTAGATGAATGTGAACAAAACAGGAAAGCTTTAGGGTTTTTGCAATACGAAGCACGCTACGGTGATCCTTATGCAGTGAGATTGTTGTGGCATTACAATCAAGCTTTGCAATTGTATAAATCAGAAAATGAAGAAGAAAGTACTAAAGGTTATTATAATATAGATGCTCTTTTGGGCTTAGTTGGATTTTTTGACTGCAAGGCAGCTTTGGAAGAATATGCCATGGAAACAATCAATGATAATGGTGAAATTGTTGAGAATTTTGCTCCAGGTGAGCACCTCTATAAATAAGTAAATTTGGTGGGATTTAGTGGTAAAAATTCATCAGATGAAGAGGTTCACCTGGTCTTTCAGCACCGCAAATACGTGCTCCACTTTGGCCCGGATCTTTGATTTCGTGCTATTTCCTTTAGTCACATTTTTGTTCATAGGTTTGCTCCGTTACTTTTTGTGGTGAATTTTGAAACTCATGCCTTTGGATTTCAGCCTCTCTTCATTGGCGGCTTAAAATGACTGGCAAACTAAAACCCGTCATCCTTGTACGAGACTAACGAATAAAATATACGAATAGCCCCAAATTCTGGGGCTTTTTTTATACCAAAAATTAATCAAACAACTTAACAACAAAGAAAGGAAGATCCATGTTTCAATGGTTTCAGAATAAATCAAAACGCACAAAAACGCGTGCAAACTCAAGGCCGGCTATTTTGTCGGTGCGTAGCGGTATGGCAAGCCGTGACCTGTCGCAAAGTTATTGGAACTTATGCCAAGAGGGCTATGGCAAAAATAGCATTGTCTACCGCGCGATTAATGTGATTGCCCATAACCTTGCCAGTGTGGTGTGGCAGATACCAAATAACTGGTGTCCAAAATTACAGAAGCACTGGCAAAAAGTTTTGAGCAAGCCCAATCCAAGCCAATCGTGGTCAAGTTTTATAGAAACAGTGACCAGCTATTTGCTGCTATCAGGGAATACATACATAGAGCGCTATACCTGCCCAGATACAGGGCGAATGGAGTTATATCCCTTGCGTCCAGATCGGGTTGCGGTGGTGCCCGGGCCCCATGGCATTCCGAAAGCGTTCCAGTATGAAGTGGAAGGACGGAAAAGAATTATTCCTGTGAATGCCGAGACAGGCGCTTCGAACATTCTGCACATTAAGTTTTTTCACCCCCACAACGATTGGTATGGGCTGAGCCCACTTCAAGCTGCGGCATTGGCCATTGATCAAGCCAATGCCATGGGCCAACACAATATCTCGCTGTTGAATAACGGCGGACGGCCAACTGGGGCTTTGGTGATGAAACAAGCTGAACATAGCTTGCCCCTGACCGAAGAACAACGCGAACAGTTACGGCAAGAGCTGAACGATGCGTATGGTGGCACAGGCCAAGCTGGCAAAATGATGGTGTTGGAAGGGGATTTGGATTGGCGTGAAATGGGGATGAGCCCACGTGATATGGATTTTCTGACCGGTAAACAAATGGCTGCACGGGAAGTGGCACAAACGTTTGGCGTGCCACCCATGCTGGTGGGCGTGCCAGGCGATGCCACTTTTGCCAATTATAAGGAAGCCCGCTTCCACTTATGGGAAGACACGATCATTCCTTTACTGCAACGCATCATGGCCGAGTTTTCAACCTGGGCAGGGATGAATGCGGAAGGGTTTAGCTTTGATGCCGAAAAAATTTCAGCGCTAACGTTTAGACGTGAATCCATTTGGGAACGACTCCAAAAAGCTGACTTTCTCACAACCAATGAAAAACGCGCAGCGGTGGGATATGGACCACTGGAGAAATCAGCAGTTACGGACTCAGAACAAACAATAAATAGAAATGGAGAAGATACCAATGCAACACATTGATTTAAATGCCTGGCGGCAAAATTTTACACTCTATACAGAACAGATTCGTTTGCAAGGGATGGGGCAAATGAAGCCAACGATTGATGGCGATTGGGTTTATGTAGGACCGGTGCAAAGCCGACCCTTGTACCAGGTTGAGATTGATTTTCAAACCAATCGCTCTGATCCGGTTTTGAGCATGAAGAAAGGAGATGAGATTAACTTAACCTTGAGCCACAGCTGGTATGAAAGTGGAGACGATTTGAAGCGAGACGGGAACAAGGTTTGGACCAGCAGACCTTGGCAGCAAGGCAGTTTGCGGATTGTCACAGCGGATGGTGAAGAAATCCCTGGGATGCAAAACCCGGTTCAAAACTGGTTTGAAACAGAGTTGGCCTTCAGTGGCGCTCGTTATAAGCCGCGCCTGAAAGGGTTGGTTCAAGATCTGCAGCTAACCTGGCAGCCGGATTTAATGCAGACCAAAGGGCGCTTGGTGATAATGGAGTCACGGTAGGGCGGTGAATTTGAAGGAGATTAGAGAGATTCTCGCGTCTAAGAGAGATCATCACGTCGCTGCAAAGCAGCTCCTCATGATGACGTATAAACCAAAACCAGTCACCCTGAGGAGAAATGCAATTTCGACGTGAGGGTCTTGTGGAGTGAAGGCAGAAGAGATTGCCACGTTGGAGCTGCGCTCCGCCTCGCAATGACGTTTTTCTATTTACCCGTCACCCTGAGGAGAAATGAAATTTCGACGTGAGGGTCTTGTTAAAGGCGGAAGAGATTCCCACAGTCGTTTCACTCCTTCGCAATGACGGGGGAATGGATGAGATTCTCACGCGGATTAAAGATCCTCTCAGAATGACGGATTTAATTAAACAACAAAATATGGAGAAAAAAAATGTTAACAATTCTTGGATCGTTTATAGGTTTTCTGGGCAGTGTGTTCCCAGATATTGTCAAATACTTTCAAGACCAACAAGACAAAGGCCACGAACTGAAAATGTTTGATCGGCAAATTGAGGTGATGAAGTTGAATCATCGGATGCGCGCCCAAGAAATGCGGGATCTAATTGATGTGGTTGAAACGCAAGGCATTTACCGGCCAATTGCTCAAACCAAAATTAAGTGGGTCGATGCATTGGCAGCCAGTGTTCGGCCTGTTATTACCTATGTGTTTTTTATTTTGTACGCCAGCGTTAAATGGGCACAGGTAAAAACATTACTAATTGTGACAGATCACATGGCGATCAGCACAGCATTGATGCGGGCTTGGCATGAAGAAGACCAAGCATTGTTTGCAGCTGTGATGTCTTTTTGGTTTGGTCAGCGGGCTCTCAGGCAACAACGCCGCGCTAAAAGCAAATCTTAAAGAGGGCGCTGATGACTGTTAACAAAGAGTTTGTGGTGTTGGGCGATGTTAATTGTGATGTGCTGACCCAAGCAACAAAATTTATTTTACCGTTTGAGGGATTCAGGCGGTATCGATACTTTTGCCCAGCTGGTTTGATCACGATTGGCTATGGCCATGTGATTAGGCCACGGGAAAAAATTGAAGAACCCCTGAGTAAAGAAAAGGCTGAGAAATTACTGCGGCGTGATTTGGTTAGGGTTAAAAAACAACTTGATCAATTGGTTGAGGTTGAGTTAACTATTTTGCAAGAAATAGCTTTACTGTCTTTTATTTTTAATGTTGGCGGGATGGCTTTTCAACGCTCAACGCTGCGGCAAAAACTGAACCGTGACATGCATGATGAAGTGGTGAATGAATTCTATCGTTGGGTTAAAGCTAGAGGGCGAAAACTGCAAGGCTTGGTTAGACGCCGCGATGCTGAGGCAAAGCTGTATGCTGAGGGAACGTTGATCGATGAGGGCTGTTTGCCGGTTTATTGAAAAGTATACAACCTATACGTTCCGCTTTCATAATGATGACGGGGAAATGGATGAGATCATCACGTCGTGGTTTCACCACTCCTCATGATGACGTGTTTTGGAGCTACGCTCCGCCTCGCAATGACTGGTAAAGGAGGGAATCGACCGGCAAGTGCAGGGCATAAAAGGCCCTTACGCTATTAAGGGTTGGATGGATACTAACCCTTAACAGATTCATAGTCTTTGATTAAAAACGGATATTTTTGGATATCATTTCTTTTTGAGCGTTTCATCTTTACTGTTCATTCTCATGGTTGCCTCGTTGTTTCCAGAGCTCTTTCTATTCTAAACTCTGTCAATGAATTATCTAACCTATACATTCTGGGAAGGCTCAAAACAGCAAGAAAGAGTTCTTAAATAAATAACTAATTGAGCCCTTTTTTAATTCACAATATCCTAAGGCTTATATTTTGTGGGGTTGGTGACTTTCGTAACAGCAAGGGGGGAAGCTAGATTTTTCGCATCAAAGACCATACATAGTCCACCAGCTTGTATCATTTTAAATATCGTTAAGGGGTCAAAACGAGGCACATTTCCTCCACCTCCTCTTAAAACAGCTCCAAAAACTTGTCGCGCAATAACTTCTGCTCCTTTATGATTTATTTTCATTTTAATTGTTTGAATCCATTCTAAGATTCTAGGATCATACAATTTAAATAAATCTTTTAAATTAATTTCTTGATTGCTTTCCAATATCGGGAGAATCCCGTTGGCATTATCGAAAGAGGGTCCATAAATGTGACATGATGCCATAATCTTCAACACATTTTCAGGTGTTACTTTCTGTGCATTTTCGTCACCATTTGCTTTGGCAAAAACCACGAGGCTTTTATTATTGGGAGAAAACAGACCTAATAGAGAAACCTCTGGTGATGAGAAGTCATTTATCCATTCACCCGTTTCATTTTGTTGTGCATGCAAAATAACTGGGCCAATATCTCTTTTTGATTCAGTAGATTTGTGTAAAATTTCTGCTAGGGTGTAGTTTCTTAAAAAGCTGAATATGCCCTCTTCTTTTCCTTTACGGGAAAATTTCCAAAAGTGTCCTGGTGGAAGTTCTACTTCATTACCGTTTATATCTTTCCACGGCAAAGAACCACTGTAAATTTCTGCACTTACTGCTGATGACCATTTCTCCTTGAATGTTAATAGCGAAGCACTTGCTACTGCTAGATCTTCTCTCTCCGCAAACTTTTCTAACATTTTTTGGGGCTCGCCGGTTAAAGTGTTTACATTTTGTGTGACTTGAAGTTTTCCATCGCCTGTTAAAAGTGATAAGAACTCTTCGGGTATTTGTTTGCCGCAAACCACTGCTAGCTCTTCGCAAGAAGAAAGCGGAACTGGATCCTTAAAGGAAGCGCCACTTTTCGCCTCAAGGCTTTTCTGCACTTCCTGAAGAAAGTGATATCTGAAATCATCCTCGCTTGCTTTTACAACTTGGCTTAATACCAGTGCTGCATTCGATATCATTGATGGCGCACAGCAAGGATTAGAACCCGAAGACATTGCAGCAATCACTGTTTGTGCAAGGGCTGCAACGCTTAAACCTTGTTTTAAAGATTGTTCGTCAGGGGCTGCAGCTGCTGCGGGAGAGGTGGCTTGCAATGCAGCTGCAGATGCTTGAGCGGAGGCTGCTGGGGAAACAATACTTCTTTGTCCCGGTTTTGTGGGGGCATTTGGCTGGTCACTGGGTTTTCCCCCACAGCCCATTGAAAGAGGAGGTCCATTAACACCAGGAAAAAAGGCTGTGACGCTGTTACCTGGCTTATGAGGGTTAAGGAAGCTCGACAAAGAATGAGGAAATACAGGAACAGGAGGAAAAAAGCCTTTGCCGCCGTTACCTGGCTTATGAGGGTTAAGGAGGCTCCACAAAGAAGGAGGAGCTCCAGGAGATGGTCCTTCTTTTTTGGGGGCATTTGGCTGGTCACTGGGTTTCCTTGCTTCTATTGTTTCTTTTTCGAGTTTGGCTCTTTTTTTTGCCCGTTCAAAAGTTTTTTCTTCATACGTCTGGAGTGCAAGAAGTACAGCCATACGGTGACCATCTACAGGAAAAATTCTAGACATGAAACCGTGTAAGTAAAAACTGCTGTTGAGGGTATGAAGGTTCTCAACTGATATCTTCAGTTCAGGACTAATTGTGACTTGATCATCGAATACAGGACAACCTGGCTTTTTTGGCTTATAAGCATCAAACATTTCTCCAACCTTCTCATAAGCTCTACGCAGCTCGTCTTTCAATTCTGGTGGTTCTTCTTCTATGAGGGCCTCAAATTTTTTTCGACATCCATTAATAAGAGGATCTTTTACTTGACCCACTTCATGAACAGGACCGGCAGCAGTCGCCGCTGCGGCAGGCACATCTTCCGAAGCGCGATCTGAGGTAAGAGGGGTGCGCCTTAAAGAGGGTTCTTCTTGATCTTCTGCAGGATCCATTGCCAAAACAGAATACGTATTCACCAGCAACAAAATTAAAAATATCTTTTTTAAATGTGCAGACATATGCTTAACCTTTTTTTAAATATTTTAATATATTTAGTTATTAAGTATAAATTTTTCAAATTAAATTGTGGATGAAGTTTCAAAAGGTCATCATATGGAAAGATTCTCACGCGGATATGAAATCCGCTCAGAATGACTGGTAAGGTGAAGGTGGGTAAATCAAACACCCGTCACCCGGAGCGACTGCAAGGGGAGTGACGGGTCTTGGAAGTATTAGCCGACTTTATTTGCCTGCCATTGCTTTTATAATTTCAAGGTTTATTAAGAATGCACGGCCATCTGCTCCTAAACCGCAATTTCGACCCATTGCTCTAGGATTTTCAGGTGTTTTATATTGATCCAGCGCATACATGTGGATCAAACCAAATAAATGTTTTGCCTTCTCAATTTTGTTGTGTTTTTCAAGATAACGTACATAATTATGGCCATTATTAATTGCTATATTTAAGTTTCTAAATCCTTCAGAGTCTTCCTTTAATTTTATGTCTTCAATGACGTTGTAAAATTTTATATGGTCTTCTGTATTTTTCATTCCCATTCTTTTGTATAATGAGGTTACATAAAAATGAACATTTTGTTCAGGCACATATTGATACTGAACTTCGGGAAAACCTGGGTAAGATTTAATCTCATCATTAATGGCTGAGCTTAGACGCGCGCGAAAAGCTCTGTTGATCGGACATGCCTCATTATCAGATCCATAATCCATGATCGCTTCCTTTTTAACATTATATCCATCAATGGTTTTCCCCGACTCATGAGCAGCTTGAATAACACTAATAAGGGTTTCAGAGTCCGCGATGAGTTCATTAAGGAGCTGAGCATTTGCTGTAGGCATGACAGGCGTTGTTGCAGGTCGGGCTGCTGCTGCGGCCTGAGGCGCTGCGGCGGCGGCGCTCTCCTCTCTACGATTGTGTGGATGATAAACAGGTCTTGCGGCTGACGCGGCAGGTTTTGGGCCTAAGATCTCTCGGGCAAGGGCTTTTTGTTCTGCTGATACATTATCAATAATCTCTTCATTAGAAATGCCTGCGGTTTGAAAGTTTGCAATTAATTCAGCTAGTTCTTGGCGCGCAAGTTCAGCATCGTTTGCAACTGGACCTGCAGTAGCCGCGGCAGCTTGAGCCGGTTCTTGTGCCGGGGGAACAACCTGTAGTTGAAGCGCGGCAGGTAGATTACTTGTCCAAAAATCAAATACATTTTGGTTGATAGGCATTTTCTTACCTGATGAAGTAACTTCTTGATCGCCAAATAAAATGGCCACAGCTAAATATATATCTGACTTAAAAGTTTCTGATTTTAAGTTGATCCTATCGTTAAAAAATAATTTCGTTGCTTCTTGTTGGCTTAATAGAGCATCATCAAGCTTTACACTCTCTAAATCATGTTTCATTGGATCAAAATCAGGAGAGAAATAATCCGGGAATTTTTCCGCAATGGCGTTTTTCATGCCCGATTCATAGCTTGCGCTGCTTTGAATTTCAGTGGTGAATTCTTTTATGAAATGATTAAAAATATTTTGAACAAGCTGGTTTGCACGTGCTTTGTACCGATCAGCACCGGGGCTCTGATGAATTTTACTAAGTTGTTGTTGAAGCAGATCTTCTTGTAGGTATTGTTCAAAAGGTTTTTTGAACTCTTCATTAAAATAGTGCTCGGGATATATTGGTAAAAAGTCATTAAAACGTTTTTCTGCAGCTTCTTTTACCCCCCGAAAGGAATCACAAATTATGCGTGAGAGCCCTTTTTCATCTGCGGTCAATTGATCATAATTGATTTGCGCAAAAGGGTTTAAACAAATAAAGCTAAGAGTAAAAGCAAAGTATTTTCTAATGTTCATAATAAATCTTTCTAGATTGTTAAAGCTCATATAGTAATGCATGTTTTATTTGTCAAGTTTTGTCGTATATAATTAATTTAGGGACTCCCGTGTCTAGGCCAGACCCAAAATATTTAAACATGTTAAATTTTCTCTAAAAAATAATACTGAATTTACAATGATATAGATTGATTATTTTTGTATATTCTAGTTTATTCTATTTTTTCACAATTTTTTCTCAATTATCCCCGTACTATGAACTTAGGTAGCAAGGAGGATGTTATGAAAGATTTAGGAAGAAGTGGTTATAGAAAAATACAGCAGTGTGGAGTGGCTGTGCTCCTAGCGGGTTGCTTGGCTTTTAATGTACAGGCCAACTTTCCAATAGATGCAGATGACGACATTAAACGCGGTATTCAATTACAGGTATTGAAAACAGATACAGATAAAGAGAATAGACATGAGTCTATCAATCAAAATCAAGGAATGACAAAAATTGTTTATGAAATTCCTGATCAAGCGTTTCAAAGGCCACTAACTCCCTTGGGAAGCTTAAGAAGAATGGTTCGTGGAAGTTAAGTGAGCTGGTGGGCTTTAAGTAGAAAAATTAACAACCTTAATGTTTTGACTTGAATCTTTGATAAAAGCTTAAGAATACGCTGCCCTTTAACGGGGGGGCGTTTTTTGTTTTGGAATAATAATTCTAATAAGTAAACGTAATACATAATTTATCAGCCTACCTACGCTTCCAACTACGCCAAGGCTTCGTTGGACAAGCAAGCTTTGGTAGGCACTCCTAGCTCTACCTCGCTCCCGGCCTGCCGCCCGGAGCTCGCAGAGCACAGGGTGGCGGAGGGAGGGGGATTGGCTTTGCCGCGCCTGCGAATCAAAAGCTGACGCTTTGATTCTTGTCGTCGAACCCTTGCGGGGTTCTCATCACATCCCCAACCTATTCAAAAAAATAACATCACTCAAGGTACGCTTCGCTTTTCACCTTGACTGATAACATTTTTCTGAAGTGGCGGAGGGAGGGGGATTCGAACCCCCGATACGGATATGATCCGTATAACGGTTTAGCAAACCGCCGCTTTCAGCCACTCAGCCACCCCTCCAAGGATGTACAATTGGTATACTGGTTACCGGGGGCAACTGTCAAGAACAACCAGGGATATTTGGTAGCAAATTTTAGCTAGCTGGAGTCTGCGTTGCCTGTTGATGCAGTGATTTTAATGTAACCAATATGTCGATGAGTAAGTCCAGACTGGAAAAGTGTTGATGGCTAATGCGTGTACCTTGTGAAGGTTTTTTCTCTAGCTTATGTAAATGGCTTTGGAGTGCCTTGAGGGCCTCAAGTGTTTTTTGATCTTGACTTAAACGCTCAATCGCTGCTGGAAGCTCAACATTATTATTGGTGTTAGGCGGATGATAACAGGCTTTATAAATTGCCTTGATATCATCTTCAATTCTTTTGATGCGTTTTTCTATGTATTGAAGCCTTTCTGCAGGAAAATTTTTACTATGATGGCGCAGGGTTTTGAGATTGTGTAAAGCGGTATTTGTGCCGTCATAATGAATGCGGGCTAATAGGCTGTAGAGATGATCTAATTGGGGCTTGAAATCAGGGGATTTATAGGCGTTGGGATGATGGTGCTTATAAAATTTATTGAGAGAGAAATAATGGATTTTTTGTTGAGGTGGGGTTTTGATTTTGACTTGAGCAAGAAAATTTAAAACTTCATCTTGGTCTTGCCACCACATTTGGAGGTTTTCTGGATGGATAAAATATTTTTCAATAACCGGGCGCAAGTTAAACAATGGATGAATCTGTTTTTTGTAACTGCGGTTACCGTTTAGGCGCCTGTTTAAAACTTCTAGAAAGACACGTTGAAGTTCTGGCGGATATTGTTTTAACTGTGTGCGCAGTCTTGATCCAGCCTTGTACGCCTTTTGCTGCGCGGAAGAAAGACAGGATATGTGAAGTTTGTCTTCTACTAAAGCTTCAGCTGTGCGTGTTAGTGATTTTTTACAGGCATTGCGCCGGAAATAATACTGTTTGTAAATAGACGAAAGATCATTTTGGGAGCTGATGAAAAGAAACATCCCTGACAAGCCAATGAATAAAACAATAAATATGTTTGTTGAAGATTTCATGCTTTTAGATAGTGCCAGATTATTGCTCTTTGTTGTTTTGAGATTTTTCAATTTCAACTAAAAGTTTAATTAATTTATTTTTTCAAAAAATATCTCAAAATCAAATGTGTTTACTAGTAAATAATAACATTTCAAAAGACACATGAAACATTTTTTTATCTTATCTCTTTTTCTATTCTGTTGGTCTGCATTTCCTGCACCTGGAGATGATGGCTCTGGACTAGTGACTGCACCAGAAAACCACGGATCTCGCTCTACCAACGGGGCGCCAATTGCAAAAAGACCAGCTTTGATGATGGAGGAGGAAGAAGATAATGATAGTAGTCCAGATGAAATGTCGGATACGTCAGCTGAAAAACCAAGCCTATCTCGCGGGCAAGCTGGTGCTAGAACTTCATCAGAAGATAATAGTATGGATGATGAGGAAGGTGATGAACAAGCCGCAACATCTCGTCCTGTAAGTTCTAGTAGTTCTCTCTTTGCTGTGGCCGGACATTCCCGCCCAGTAAGAGCTAATAGTCCTTTACACCGTAGCTTAACAAGCCCCTCTACACAAACTGATGAAACGCCTGTAATGCGTTCAAGACACGCGCATCATAGAAGTAGACGCCCTCAACGCCGATCTTTTTCCGATGGCGATATGGAGAAAATGCGGCGATTTATCGTTGAGTATGCACCTTTGAAACATCGAGTGCAGGCTGAAATTGATGAACAAATACCCTTTAGAAAGTTTTTTGGTCTTGGTGGCGTTTTGCAGCCTTTTTTGAATGGTGCTGCAGAAAATATTGGATCAATTGTCCAAGCCCATAAAAGATCAATGAAAGCTTTTATTTGTTACAAATGGCCCAGCGATCTAACCATAAGGGACAAATTTCAAGAAAAAGTTAGATTGATGCGGTCTTTTTTGCGCGGAGCGGGTGTTGGGGCAACAATGGATGTTATTGATAATGATTCTGGAGATATTTCACAATATAGAGCAACGTTAGGTGATACTGATGCAATTCTTGTAGCTATTACAAACGAATTTCTTAATTCAGCTATTGAATGGAAGGCAGACCGGGAAAAGAAAAAGAAATTAAAAAATGAGATTGACCATACTGGAACTGCTGAAGTTGTTGAAGGGCCTAATGACAGCCACCTTTGGCGTGAATTAGATGAAATTGAAAAGCGCTTGGAACTTGAAGGGAAAAAGCCAAGTCAAACACGACAGCTTATTTATCCAGTTGTGGTTGAGCATGTTCAGGATGTTGAAGAAAAACTTCATCAATTGTGGCCTAAAGATCCTATTTATAGGGAAATGTGGAAGCCAAAAGACAAACACGAGATCACGGCATTTGCTATTGATTTATGGATTAATTATTTTAAAGATCGCGATTCTTCTTCTCCAATAATAAGCGCGCTTCAAGATGAAAGAAAAAGACTAACGGAGAGATTAGAAAGGTTCCACGGCAAGATGGTGGAAATTCTACATAATGAAGAGCCTGTAATGAGAGCTTCTGAGGTTCTTGCTGAAACAGAATCTCCGAAGCCAGATGATGGTATTTATGCGCGAATGATAAACACAGATAAGTTATTAAAAAACCCCAATTTGGATTCTAACTTAAGAAAAAATCTTTTTACCTGTTTCAAAAGTTACTACATCAGAAGAAGATTTGGTGCTTTAAACAATCAATATCGAGAAACTTCAGCGCATCACAAACACCTAACTGAAAGGTCAAGCCCTTTAAATAGCCAGGAAGCAGTTGAAGAAGCATACAGGTTCCCGCACGCTGTTGCTTGTAGAGGCCTTTCTAGTCCTGTTCCTATTGGCGGTCATCAATCTGTTCATTTTGATTTTGCAGTTGAGAGGCCAAAATCACCTGATGCTTATGAGGTGTTTTTTAAGCAGGAAGAAAATGAAGGACTTGATCACATTGTGCAAACAGATACACTTGGACTGGGTGTTTATCATTTTGTTGCTGCTAGAAGGCTTCAAGCCTTTGAAGAATCACTCCCAAATCGTGAACCAATTTCCATTGTAAAAACCCATGATGGTTATGAAGTAGGGAATGCTGCATATAAAGCCTACAAAACTGCAATTAATTATTTCAGTCACATTAAACAGAATAATTGGGCTGTAAAATATTTTACATCTCTTTGCTATCAAGGCCAGGCTAACCTTCACATGCAAAGAAGAGTTGGACAACCATGGGATTGCGAAAGAGATTTTCATCTGCATGCGCTTTTTAGAGCTAAACAGCTTCTTGAAAAATCGCTTGAAAATTCGCCAATTCAAATCCCGAGTATGAGTTTTGTCCGCCTTGTGCAGATAGCTTATGCACAAAAGAATTTTCCAGAAATTATTCTACATGCTCAGAAGTGGCAGGATGAAACAAAAATATTTAAAGGTACGGATGGTCTTCCTGCGTTAGCAACAAGAGAGTCACACCTTATAGATTATCATGCTGATATACAGGCTGCTCAGGAGAGATTTAGTAGTATCTCGAAGCGAATGCTAGATTATGTTGATCAAGTTAGGCGGTTAGGGTCTAGTGCAAATGCCCTTTTGGTTGACATGAAAATGAGCAGAGTCTGCAAAAGGTCAGACGTTGGAAGAATCCAAGAAGAAGGCGAGGAAGATTTTGGAAGGCGGCATTCTGGCTCTTTTTAATCAAGGTTTTATATCTCTTCCTAATTGATTCTTAACTTATTTTTTTACAAATTGTGCTTCGAACAACAAGCGCCGATTTTCTATGGCGGCGCTCTTTTTTATGGTGATTATAGTCAACAGTCAGTTGAGCGTTGAATTTTGCCTATCAGTTAAAACTTTAAACACTAACAACAACATACATGAGGAGTGATTATGCAACCAAAACTATATGAAAAACGCGTGGGATACTATCCCAAGACAACTCAAAAAAGCTGCAGTTTACCAATTGTGATACAAACAAAATCAACGCGGACAGCAAGCTGTCCGGAGGTGGTTTCTTTAAGATGTGAAATGCAGATTGAAAAAACACCCTTGCGAACAACTTTGGAGGCGATTGTGGATGGCACGCACAAAGGAACCATGCGATTGATTGACCATGAGCATTTTCGGGAAGAGGGACATCATTTATCTTGCGGGGTGCAAAAAGTAATCTTTCAACATACAGGACAAGGAAATTACATCTTAGCAGGTGAGCAAATAGAGTTTAGAGGGGGAATTGCTGAGAAGTTTCATTTTCATGAATTTGCACATTTGCCAATGTTTGTTAAATCCTTTGCGCCCATTTATCAGGGATTGTGCAGTTTTGATTTTGTATTTTTAAACCGTGAAACGATTCGTAATTATTCAGCTGGGGGGCGAACCAATGCTGTGCACTTACAACCGGTAGGTGGATCTTATCGCCCAGGCGATTCACTGGCCGCAATTGAACCCTTTTATGTGAGTTCATTTTTTGTTGGTGGTAGGCCTTATCCTTATTTTTGGGGCCTAACAAAAATGATGCGTGAAACAGGCACCCGGCCACCAAGTGGCATGCGTATTGATGAAGGAAAGTATTATACGGTTTTTGATCAAGGTGGGCCGCCCGAGTGGCATCGAACGGTGGCTGAATCAATCGAAATGGGTGATTTTAGGCTTAAAATTGAAGATAATCAGGGTAAAGTTTATACCTATAAGTCGCATGCTTACGAACAAATTGAACCAATGACGGTTCTATTATCGTTTATTCCCCTTGATTCTGATGAACGGTAGGGCTTAAACTTAAAAAAAATATAGATAACAATGGCTCTAACTCCTTCAACAATGATGCCGCTAGGTACACCCGCACCCGACTTTTTATTAATCAACGTTATAACCAACCGACCCATGACATTAGATCAAGTGATGGGCAAGAAAGGGTTGATTGTTGCCTTTATCTGCAATCATTGTCCTTTTGTGCAACGGATTTGGCCAGAATTCAATGTTCTGAGCCGATCATTTATAGAGAGTGGCGTTGGTGTGGTGGCGATTTCAGCAAATGATTCTGAACAGTTTCCCGATGATGGGCCAGAGGCAATGAAGCAAACTGCTGAAAAAATGAAACTGCCCTATCCATATTTATTTGATGCAGATCAAAGTGTTGCAAAGGCTTATCAAGCTGCTTGCACCCCCGACTTGTATTTGTTTGATGCTGATAAAAAGTGTGTTTATCGAGGGCAGTTTGATGGATCAAGGCCTGAAAATGATGTGCCTGTTACCGGCGAAGATCTAAGGCATGCTGTGATGTGTTTGTTATCTGGAATACCAAATGATCGAGAGCAGCATCCAAGTATTGGGTGTAATATTAAATGGCGATCAGAGAAAAATTTCTAATTCAGTGAACCAATCCTTATTAAACTATTGCTTAAATCATTCGAGCATTGTTCCAGACGATCTTGCTGACATGCGCCAGGCGATTATAAAGCAGTTTCCTGATACCGCGCATAACATTATTTCTGTTCAAACGGGGCAGACATTAGCCATGTTGAGCCAATTATTTCAGCCGCAACAAATTTTAGAAATTGGTACCTATGCAGGATATAGTGCGCTATGGCTGACGTATGGATCAAAGGCGCATCTGACAACGATTGATCGATCTGATCAAGGATTGGCCCTCGCACAAGATTTTTGGCGGCAAGCCGGGGTTGGTAAACGCATAACTTTTGTTCATCATGACGCGGACCAAGCGCTTAGACTATTAATCGAACAAGGCAAAAAGTTTGATTGTTTTTTTATTGATGCCAGCAAAAAAAATTTACAAAAACATGTTGAGCTTTGCTTGAATTTGCGGACAGATCAACGCTGTTTATTGATAATTGATAATGTTTTAGGATTTCGAGATCATTCTGTTGTGGGGGTAGAGCACAAGCTGATTGATAAAATTAAGGGCTTTAATCAGTGGCTTGTGGAACAAACGAGCATGATTGTGACGATGCTGCCGATTGGCGATGGGATCTCAATTTGCACATTGCCAGCGGTTAGAGAAACTTGAGATCATCAACCAAAATTTGAATGGTTTCAGATCCATTGTACCTGTTTAAATTTAAAGAGCCAATCAGGTCAATTTGCTTGCCAATTGAATCGAGGAGTTCATGGCCATAGGGCCGTTCAAAGGCACGGAACAAAACAGCTGTTGCTTGGGCGCCAAATCCATTAACCAACGTTAAGCGTATATGATTTTTGCCCATAACCGTGCAAAATTTAATCGAACAGTCTTTGAACAAGAACAAAGGCTTTGGATTGCCATTGCCATAGGGCTCTAACTGTGCAAGCTCGTTATAGGTGGTAATGTTAACAGCATCAAGGCTTAGTGGGGCATCGATATTGTATGTGCGGGTTGTGACAAGGTTTTGGGTTTGTTTTTTCAGAAAGGTTTCAAAGGCTAGCTGTTGATCCTTTTTAAGGGTAAAGCCGCCGGCCATGGCATGCCCCCCACCACTTTGTAAATGGCCTTTTGCTACAGCTTGTTGAATAATCGTGCCGACATCAAAGCCATTAATGGACCGGGCCGACCCTTTGCCTGTTCCAGATGCATCATAACTGATGGCAAAAGCAGGCTTGTGATATGCTTCTTTTAAGCGGCCTGCGACCAAGCCAATAACGCCGGCTGACCAATCGTGACCAGTCACAAGCACGAAGTTGTCTGTTAGATTTTGCGGAATTTGGTTTTTGGCGGCTTGCAGCGTGGCCTGTTCCAGAGATTGACGTTCTTGATTGAGGTGATGAAGGCGCTGAGCAATTTGCTGGGCCTCATCATCAAGACTATCTTTTGATAGAAGGCGAGTACCGAGGGAGGCATCGTCTATCCGACCGGCTGCGTTAATACGCGGACCCAAGATAAACCCGAATTGTGATGCTTTAAACGGTGGGGTTAGAGATGATTCTTGAATAAGCGCTTGCAGGCCAGGAAGGATATGGCCGCTGTCTAAAACTTTGAGGCCTTGCTTTACCAAGGTGCGATTGAAGCCTTGCAATGTCATGACATCACAGACAGAGCCAAGGGCGGCGAGGGGGACAAGGTCTGTGAGTTTAGGCTCTGGCTGCGCGTCACTAAAGTGACCGTTTTGTCGCAAACGTTGACGTAGGGCAATGATGAAAAGAAACGTAACGCCCACTGCCGCTAGATTGGTGTGGCTTGTTGATTCATCGGGGCGGTTGGGATTGACGAGTGCGCAGGTTTCTGGTGGTTGTTCAACGCCAAGATGATGATCGAGAACAATGACATCCAGGCCGATTTTTCTGGCATAGGCAAGCGGTTCATGCGCTGTAGCGCCGCAATCAACGGTAATGACAACCTGTGTGCCTTGCTGTTTAAGTTTATCGAAAGCAGGAATATTTGGCCCGTATCCTTCTTGATCACGCTGAGGGATATAAAAATCAAGATCATGGCCAAGAGCTCTGAAAAAAAGGATGAGGCTGGCGCTGGAAGTAGCGCCGTCAACATCATAGTCGCCGAAAACGGTTATCTTTTCATTATTTTTTAAAGCCTTAAGAATTCTATCAACAGCTTTGTCCATATCCAATAAGTGAGAGGGATCTGGTGTGGTGGTGGCCAGGGTTGGGTTTAAAAAATCTGAAAATTCTTGAGGGTTAACGCCGCGATTAAGCATGAGTTGCGCAAGGCGCGGAGAGATGTTGTGGTGATTAGCAAGGAGAGAAGCTTCGGAGGATGCGGGATAAAGAGACCACAGGGTGTTAGAGGCCGAATTGTCTGAGGAATCAGAAATCATACTTTGTTTTATTTTGTTAAATGCAACTATCTAACGTTTGGGCTGAAAGTTATTACCCAGTGCATTTTTGCCCAATTCTTTTTGCAGCGCGTTTTCTTCAACCATTTCGTCTAAATCTTCTCGAACTTCTTCTAGTGGAATGCGCTCTGGTTGACGGGGAGGGACAGTTGCAAAATTTGGATACCCATTCGAGCATTGGTTTAAAGTCAATAAACAAACTATGAGTAAAAATGAAGATCTAAACAATTGCACAACTGTCCTTTGGAGATGTTAAGAAATTTCTTTTTCCCAATCGCACACACACTTGCCTTGAAGTTGTGTTTGATCAAAGTCTATCAACATGCCTTTGTCACGGCAGTGGTCTTGACAGCGGGTTATGGAGTTGGTGCTGGTATTCATATTACTGCATTGGCTGAGAATGAACATTGATGCAACGAGGGCTAGACAAGTAACTGTTTTTTTCATTGTTGGAATACTCCCGATATTTTGACCTAATATGGCACCAGAGGCGAGGCTGCGTCAACATATTTGAAAAGGAATTAATATCTTGTTCATGAGGGGGAGATGATGAAGAAAAATAGGCATTTCTAAAGTTGTTTTTTCCTTAAGCTCTTTTACTGCTTATCTGTCCAGTCAGATTTTTTTAATATTGCAGTGAGATTATTCACCCCTATCTGGCTAATTATTAATGGCTTTATAGAATCATTTTATCTTAGTGTCTAAGAATGATATGTTATAAAAATTATAATTCTAGTCACTAAAAACATATGCGGAAATATTATCGTAAAAATTTAAAACTTGAACCTTGGCAAGATCCAGATGTTACGCCTTATTTGATTTTGGAAAACCTGAGTAAAGATTACGAAGGGGTGCCGATTCTTAAAAATGTGAATCTGGAGATTTACCAAGAGGAATTCTTTTGTTTGCTGGGTCCTTCGGGTTGTGGCAAGACAACTTTGCTGCGGACATTAGCGGGTTTTGAAGAGCCGAGCAAAGGCAAGATCTATTTGAATGGCGTGGACATTACCCGGGTGCCACCTTATGAACGGCCGGTAAGTATGATGTTTCAATCCTATGCATTGTTCCCACATCTAACTGTGCAGCAAAATGTAGCTTTTGGCTTGAAGCAGGAAAACTTAACTTCGAGCACCATTCAAGAGCGGGTTGAGCACAGCTTGCGCTTGGTTGAAATGGCCGATCTGGCCAAGCGCAAACCACACCAATTATCAGGTGGACAGCGGCAACGGGTGGCTTTAGCACGATCATTGGCCAAACAACCGCAGTTGTTGTTACTGGATGAGCCGCTGGCGGCGTTGGACCGTAAATTGCGGGAAAAAACACAGTTTGAATTGGTGAACATTCAAGAAACTGTGGGGGGGACATTTTTAACGGTAACGCATGACCAAGAAGAAGCGATGACGATGGCCAGCCGTTTGGCGGTGATGGAAGAGGGACAAATTGCCCAACTCGGAACACCGCAAGAGATTTATGAATTCCCCAACTCTAGGTACGTTGCCAACTTCATTGGGACGATTAATTTATTTGACGGTATGGTGGTTGATGAAAAGGATGACCACCTGATTTTAGATGTGCAAGATTTTGAACTGCCAGCTGCTGTCTCTCCTGCTGTGAGTGTGCCGGAAGGATCAATTGTCAGCATGGCTTTACGGCCGGAGAAAGTTCATATTTCCAAACGTTTTACTAAACGTGATTATAATCATGTAACGGGTTTGGTTGAAGATATTGCTTATTTAGGAGACGTATCGATTTATCACGTGCGCTTAGAAAATAGCGATAAAACCATGCAAGCAATGATCCCAAATAATATACGGGCCTCTGAAGGAAAAATCACTTGGGATGATCAGGTCTTCTTGAGTTGGGATCCTAGCAACGTTGTTGTGCTGATGTCGTGAGGTTGGTTTAAGTATGTGGAAGGCACTGAAAAATATAAAAAACCCCTCACAGACTTGGACGGCTGTTTTGTTGTCTGTTTGTGTATATGCCTGGGTCCTCCCGGTTTTTTTTCTAGGCTTTCTGCAAATTATTAAAGTTGCCTTTTCCGAACCCTACATTCAAGTGCCACCCTACAAAGATATATTAACTCATTTTTCTTGGGAAGCTGTCGAGTTTAAAATTTACCTAGCTAACCTCTATGACTTATTTAACGAAAAACTCTATGTTTATGCGTTTTGGCGATCTATAAAAATTGCAGGGTTATCAACTTTTATTGCCTTGCTGGTGGCATACCCAATGGCGATTGGCTTGGTCATGATGCCCAAGCGCTGGCAACCAAGTTTGCTTTTGTTGATTCTTTTACCGTTTTGGACATCTTTTTTACTGCGGGTTTATGCCTGGATTGGTTTACTAAACACCGATGGAATCATCAATATGGCTTTGATGAAAATTGGTTTGATTAGTCAACCCCTAGAGATGCTTCACACTGACTTTGCTGTGGTGCTGGGGATGGTCTATTGCTATTTGCCATTTATGTTGTTGCCACTTTACAGCACCTTGCAAAAATTTGATTGGTCTTTGATTGAGGCCTCAGCTGATTTGGGATGTCGGCCTTGGGCATCTTTTAGGCAAGTGATGTTACCTAACACGCTTTCAGGGATTTTCACGGGATGTTTCTTTGTGTTTATCCCAGCTTTGGGCGAAATCATTATTCCTATTTTATTGGGAGGCAGTAAATCGGTATTGTTTGGCCGGGTAATATGGGAAGAGTTTTTCTTTAACCGTGATTGGACAATGGCCTCGATGTTATCGATTGCATTGTTGTTGGTATTGATGGTGC
Organism: Holosporaceae bacterium UBA7879; assembly: GCA_002500565.1. GTDB lineage: Bacteria > Pseudomonadota > Alphaproteobacteria > UBA7879 > UBA7879 > UBA7879. Next base: position 47,047 of record DLRV01000011.1, on the reverse strand, counting down.
CAATATATCGCGCACAAAAAAAGGGAGACCTATGATGAACGGTTTGTTTCCACGGATGCGCGGCTTTCTGGCCTTGGGGTATTTGTTTATGTTGGCTCCCTTGGTTTATGTGGTTGTGTATTCGTTCAACTCTTCGCGATTTGTGACGGTTTGGGAAGGTTTTTCTTTTAAATGGTATGCGCAACTTTGGCAAAATAATGTGTTGATGAAAGCGGCTGGAATTAGTTTGCAGGTTGCCTTTTGTGCAGCAACCATTGCTGTGATTATTGGCACCATTGCCGCGGTTGCTTATACGCGTTTCCCCATGATGCGTGGGCGGGGGTTTTTATCTTTTATCAGTATAGCGCCCATGGTTTTGCCTGAAGTGGTATTAGGGATGGCATTTTTAATGGCCTACTTGGTTTTGCAAGACTGGGTGGGATTACCAAGAAATCGTGGCATGATTACCATTATTATTGCCCATGCAACCATTGGAATGGCCTATGCGTTTATTATGATTCGTAACCGGTTGCGCAATTTTGATGCAGCGATTATTGAAGCAGCCATGGATCTGGGCGCAACACCATTAGGCATTTTTTTCAAGATCACGATTCCGATTATTGCGCCGACACTAGTTGCCTCATGGCTGCTTGTTTTTATTTTATCGTTTGATGATTTGGTTGTGGCCAGCTTTGTTTCAGGGGCAGAGGTGACAACGTTGCCTATGGCGATTTTCTCAAGCATTAAATTTGGCTTAACCCCAGAAATAAACGCTTTAGCGGCTGTGATGATTTTTATTTTATCAATTTTACTGATTGTGATTTCAGGTAAATTAACCCGCAAAAATGAACCAGGATTATTAATCCAAGCCCCCGAAGAAGAATAAATAAAAATCTGGGTTTTTAGATGACCCAATGGGGTTTTTGTATTATCTTAGTTTTTGTTTGTATGTAACCCAAAAAGAGAGACTTTTATGAATTTTTCGTTTCCACTATTTTCATTCACAAAAGAATTTAGAAAAGGCTTGTTGGCTTTGTCAGCTCTTTTGCTTTTATCTCAGTGTTCGCAAAGATCAATTATTGATGATGAAAATCGAATGATTTCAAGTGAATCTAAACGTTTTGATAAATCAGTTTTTGAAATAAAAGAATCAGATGAAAAGCCTGCTTGGTTTGATATGAAAGGTGAGGGGATTTATAAATTAGGCAAGCCCTATAAAGTGAATGGGATTTGGTATTTCCCGAAAGAAGATGCCAAGTATGATGAAATCGGTATTGCCTCTTGGTATGGGCCCGGGTTTCACCAAAAAATTACCGCCAATGGTGAATATTTTGATATGGATTTGGTAACAGCGGCACATAAAACATTACCCCTGCCAAGTGTTGTGCGGGTGACCAATTTGGAAAATGGACGATCGCTTCTTGTACGGGTTAATGACCGCGGCCCTTTTGTAAATGACCGCATTATTGACTTGTCCCGTAAAGCCTCAGAGCTGCTTGGGTTTATTGCCAAAGGAACGGCCAAGGTGCGGGTTGAGTTGATGCCAGAAGAAAGTATGGCCGTTGCTTCTTATGCGCAAAATCAATTTGTAAAGAATGATCCAAATGCACAAGTTATGCCAACCGCTTCTCCTGGTCTTGTAACGGTTAAAGATGAAACAATAGAGATGACGACTGGTTCTGCAACCAAAGAGCCACAAACGCCGACTATTGTTGATGCCACAACGGCTAATCCAGAAACGTATGCCTCTGAAAATAAAGATGATTCTTTAGCTGGCGTGGTTTCAGCTTTAAGTGAAACCAAAAATACCAAGGTTGTAACTTCTGAACCTGTTGCCAAAGCGCCATTAACAACGCCTGAAGATAAGCCCGTACAAGCAGCTGCAAAAGCAGTTGATGATGTGGCTGCGATGAATTCTTATGGCAAGTCTTATGTTCAAGTCGGAGCCTTTAGCAGCCAACAAAATGCTGAGAAGATTTCCTCAATGTTATCTTCTGTAGGACAGGCCAATATCGAGAAATTAGATCGCTATGGTCAAACGATCTACCGGGTGCGGTATGGTCCATACGATGATGCTGCAAAAGCTCAAGAAGTTATGGATAAGATATTGGATGTTGGTCATGGTGATGTCCACATTGTTATGGAGTAGGGAGATGGATTTAAGGATGATCAAGAGAAAAATAAGCTTTCTAATGCTTGCGGTTTTAATGCTGCTGCCGGGAATGATAACAGCTAATCCTGAGCCGGGAAAAATTGTTAGCACTCAAGATCAAGAAGTTAAAAGTGCGGCGGAGATGGGGTTTCAAAACCCTGTCCCTGATGGCAGCCCTTTGTTGCAAGGGGCAGAGCAGATTTTCCTTGTCGTGCCTGAAACGGGCCGTGTTCTTTTATCAAAGAATGGCGACAAGCAGATGCCGCCATCTTCTATGACGAAGATTGCCACATTGATGATGGTCTTTGAGCAATTACAAAATGGTCAGTTATCTCTTGATGATACATTCAACGTGAGTGTTAATGCATGGAAAAAGCAGGGATCACGTATGTTTCTTGAGCCCAACACAAATGTGAAAGTAGAAGACTTGATTCGTGGCATTGTTGTGCAGTCTGGCAATGATGCAACAACGGTTATAGCTGAGGGAATTGCCGGGGATGAAGGGCAATTCGCAATGCAGATGACCGAGCGATTAAAAGAGCTTGGGCTGAAGAATACCAACTTTGTTAATGCCTCAGGCCTGCCGGATGCAAATCATTTTTCAACAGCTCAAGATCTAGCGCTGTTAGGTATGCAAATAATACGACTTTACCCTCAGTATTATCACTATTTTGCTGAAAAGAGCTTTAAATACAACAATATTCATCAAGCGAACCGGAACCAGTTCTTGTTTCGTTCTCAGCTTCCTGTGGATGGGATTAAAACAGGAAATACCGATGCAGCTGGTTTCGGAATTGTGGCCTCAGCAATTCAGGATGGAATGCGGCTGATTTTGGTCCTTAATGGCTGCAAGTCTGAAAAAGAACGCTTGCAAACCGGAGAAAAAATTCTGAAATGGGCTTTTAGAGAATATAAAAATTATACGTTGTTTGAAGCTGGGCATGTTTTGGGCGAAGCACGCGTTTGGTTGGGCGCGCAGAAGAAGGTAACACTTATGGTTCCAGAGCGGGTGCGTTTGACACTATCGCAAAAAGAACGAAAACGCCTAAAGGTTACATACACATATAATGATCCAATTGAAGCGCCAATTAAGCAAGGGCAACGAGTAGGCGTTTTAACAGTTGAAACTCTAGATCGAACTTGGAGATATCCAATTGTTGCGGCTGAAGCGGTGCATGAAGTTGGCTTCTTTGGTCGAGCTCTTTCTGCTCTGTATTACATTATTTGGGGAGCGAGTGCGTGAAGCCAGGGACCTTTATAACCTTTGAAGGCGCTGATGGGGTTGGCAAATCAACACATGTTAAGATGTTAGCCAAAGTTCTTGAAAACCAAGGGATTAAAGTTGTTGTGACGCGCGAGCCAGGTGGCACTGAAGGGGCAGAGCGCATACGAGCTCTGTTAAAAGAAGGTGATAAGGATACATGGCGACCGATAAGTGAAGTGCTGCTTTTATATGCAGGTCGATATGATCATGTGGAAAAAGTGATTAAACCAGCTTTAGCCAGAGGCGAGTGGGTGATTTGTGACCGCTTTACGGATTCAACTCTTGCCTATCAATGTTTTGCACACGAATTGCCTTTGGGGCTCGTGAAAGGCATTGATCAATTGGTTCTTGATGGATTTGAGCCAGACATCACTTTTTTTATGGATAATGATGCGGAGGATTCGTTTAAACGCGTTGAAAAGCGCGCGATTGAATCTGGCAATCCAGATGCTATGGATCGGGTTGAAAAGCTTGGGGTAGATTTTCAAAAAAGATTGTTAGAGGGATATCGAGCATTAGCTGCAAAGCACGATCGATTTGAAACCATTGATGCCAGAGCTGACAAGTTGCCAGTACACCAAGCGATTTGTCAGGCACTAGGGCGCCGGACGGGAATAGATTTGACCCCTTTAGATGCGCCAATAAAACCAGACGACCAAGGTTCGTTTTGAATTGATGGTAAAGCTTTCTGAGCAAAATCAAAAAACTTTTGATCAACTATATAGCTTGTGGCAAAGCAACCGACTTGCGCCAGGAATTCTGTTGCATGGGCCCAATCATGGAGCTGCTATCATCGGGTGTCAGGAGCTTTTAACAAAAGTTCACGGTAAGGTGTTTTCTTTTGAAAGCATAAATCCAGATGTTTTTGTTGCAGGGCATTTAATGCAAGAAGAGGGGGGTCAATCTCTATCTGTTGATATCATTCGACAGGCACGGAGCTTTGCATATAAATCATCTGTGACGGGTGGGCCGAGATTCTTGATCATTGATCATGCAGAGTCTATGACACATCAAGCCCAAAATGCTTTGCTGAAGATTTTAGAAACACCACCAGCTAATGTTTTCTTTGTTTTGATTGCCTCGCATTTACATGGGGTGATTGCAACGATTCGATCGCGCTGTCAATTTTATGCAATTGCAGATCATGATTATGAAACTTTTGTTGAAGCCGCTAAGGAAGTTGGTTTAACAACTGATGAGAACACTTTGAAATGGTTATGTGCTTTAACGCATGGCGACCCTGTGGCAGCTAAACAAGCAACTGATTTTGACTTTTCTGGATTTGAGACAGGTATTGACCAGCTTATATGTAGTGAAGATGCGCGGCTGCTTTTAAAGATGGTGCCAAGTTTATCGGGGCAAAAAAACAAACCTCTGTTTGATCTGTTTATGAATGGCTTGTTGTTAACGTTGTCAGAAATTAAAAATCAGTTGCTGAACAAGCAATGTTCTTTGTCTGTGGAGAATTTTTCTAAATGGGCTGAAGCAACATCTTTGGATAAAATTGCCTATACTTATCAAGATTTGTTAGCGCTGATGAGACAGCATAATCAGCTTGGGCTTGATGCTCGACAAACATTGGTAAATGCGATACAAATTTTTGGAAAAATAACTGGTGATCCTTTGTGAAAAAAGACCCGTATTACATTACTACGCCGATTTATTATGTGAATGATAAGCCGCATATAGGCCATGCCTATACTACCATCGTTTGTGACATTATTGCCCGTTTTGCCCGACTTGATGGGCGTGAAACTTATTTCCTGACAGGCACAGATGAACATGGCATGAAGGTGCAACAGTCGGCTGAAAAGGCTGGAACACCACCGCTTGAGTTTGTTAACCCTGGATCTGAAAAGTTTAAGGATTTGTTCAAAGCACTGGACATTTCATTTGATGACTTTATTCGAACCACTGAAGAACGCCATAAGAAAGCTGCGCAGCATTTATGGCAAGTTATTGCGGATAAGGGATTGATTTATAAAGACAGCTATTCTGGTTGGTATTCTGTACGTGATGAATGCTATTACACAGAATCAGAACTGGTTGATGGCAAAGCCCCAACGGGAGCACCCGTGGAATGGTTAGAAGAAGAATCATATTTCTTCAAACTGTCTGCTTTTCAACAGCCTTTACTTGAATGCTACCAAAAGCATCCAGAACTGATCCAACCGGAAAGCCGGCGCAACGAGGTGATACGTTTTGTTGAATCTGGACTGCGGGATTTGTCGATATCCAGGCAAAAACTGAAATGGGGGATACCGGTTCCAGGTGATGAAAGCCATGTTATGTATGTTTGGTTTGATGCCCTGACAAATTATATTTCGGCTTTGGGGTATCCAGAACACACTGAGAAAATGCAAACCTTTTGGCCCGCTACACTCCATGTGGTTGGGAAAGATATTTTGAGATTTCATACAGTTTATTGGCCGGCCATGCTGATGGCAGCTGGAATTGACGTGCCTAAAAAAGTATTTGCCCATGGTTTTTGGACGCGAGATGGGCAGAAGATGTCTAAGTCTTTAGGAAATGGTTTGGACCCTTATGAGCTCATTGATGATTTTAGCGTGGACGCTGTGCGTTTTTTTATGGCTCGCGAGGTAGCTTTTGGCCAGGACGGAGACTTCTCACGGGATAGTTTCATCAGATTAACCAATAGTCATTTGGCCAATGATTTGGGGAATTTAGCCCAGCGTGTTTTGAGCATGATTCACAAAAATTGTGAAGGGAAAATGCCAACGCCTGGAACTTTGATGCCAGATGATAAGGATTTGTTAATTGCTGTCGATGGATTATATGAGCAAGTTTCTGAACTGGTTCTAGAGCAACAAGCCATCCAGAAATATGTTGAAGTTGTGTGGGCCGTGATTCGTCAAGCTAACCAATACGTGGATGCACAAGCGCCGTGGACATTGCGCAAAACCGATTTGGAACGTATGAAAACAGTGCTTTTTGTTTTGGCTGAATGTATTCGACAGATTGCTGTTTTGATTCAACCTTTAATGCCCAAATCAGCCGGGGGTTTATTAGACCAGCTGGCTGTTTTACAAACTGAACGAAACTTTTTATTCTTAAGTTCTGATCATGCATTAAAGCCTGGAACAGAAATACCTAAGCCAGAAGGGCTGTTCCCACGCTTTGTTGAAGAGGATGAATAGATGTTGGTAGATAGTCATTGTCATTTAAATTATGAGGGTCTGCGTGAAGATATCCCTGGGGTTTTGGAGCGGGCCAGGGCTATTGGTGTTTCACATTTTTTAACAATTAATACCTGCCTTGAGCAAAGCGCAGAAGTGGTTAAAATTGCTGAAACTTACAAAGATGTATCAGCAACCGTTGGCGCGCACCCGTGTGATGTAACGGCCGAAACATGTCCAACCGTTGAAGCTTTGGCGCGCTGGGCTGTTCATCCAAAAGTTGTGGGGTTAGGAGAAACGGGCCTTGATTATTATCATGATGCCAGATTAAAAGAAGTTCAGCATAAAAGCTTAGCCGCACATATGGAAGTGGCTGAGACTTATGATTTACCCTTGATAATTCATGCGCGTGAGGCTGAAGAAGATTTAATTAAGCTTTTGAAGCCTGCAAAGAAAAGAGAAAAACCTGGCGTGATTCATTGTTTTACCGGCTCTGAAAACTTTGCCAACGTGATGCTGGAGTATGGGTTTTATATTTCTATTTCTGGCGTTGTGACGTTTAAAAATGCACAAACATTAAGGGATATTGTGAAAACTGTGCCGATGGATCGATTGCTTGTGGAAACAGATAGCCCGTATTTGGCGCCAGTTCCAAAGCGTGGCAAACCAAATGAGCCTTCTTATGTGCGATATACAGCGGAAAAAGTAGCTGAAATTAAGGATTTGTCTTTGGCAGAAGTTGGGCATACAACGACCAATAACTTTTTTAGATTGTTCAAAAAAGCCAAGCGGACTGCACCATGAAGGTGACAATTTTAGGATGCGGTCCATCGCCTGGGGTTCCTTTAATTGGGGATTATTGGGGCGCATGTGATCCGACGAATCCCAAAAACCGACGCACACGTACATCTATTATTATTGAACATTTAGGATATCGAATTTTAATTGATTCGTCACCAGACCTGAGGCAGCAACTGTTGCGTGAAAATATTGATGGAATTGATGCTTGCTTATACACCCATGGACATGCAGATCATACCCATGGGATTAATGATTTGTTTTGTTTAGGACGTTTTAGGAAACAATCTATTCCGATTTATGCCGATAAATTAACCCTTGAAGAACTTCTAAAAGCTTTTGGGTATGCATTTGATACGGGCGCTGATCATCATGGGAATTATGATACGCCTAGGCTAATTCCACATATGATCACAGGCCCAAAAATCGAACCTTTTCCAGGACTTGTTTTTGAGCATTTTGAACAGGATCATGGCTTTAGCAAAAGTTATGGCTATCGAATTGGTGATTTTGCTTTTTGTACAGATTTAATTGGCATGCCGGATGAATCATGGCAAAGACTCGAGGGAGTGAAAATATTGATGGCAGATTGCTTGTGTTTAAAGCCGCATCCAAGTCATGCTCATTTGGATTTGACATTAAGCTGGATGGAACGTTTAAACGTTGAACGCGGTTATTTAACGCATTTAGGCACACAAATGGATTATGAGACCTTATTAAAACAACTGCCATCTAACGTTAAACCTTGCTATGATGGACTGGTAATAAATATTTAGACAACAATTGGGAGGTTGTTCATGAAAGAATTATTGCTTGTTTTGCTTTTAGGATTGTTTTCATTACCGATTTTGGCGGAAGGAGATGGCACATCAGTTACTGATGAGGAAGCTTCTGTTATGGATGATGCTGATGCAGATGACATAGGCAGCGAAGAATTAGATAAAGAAAGTTCTGAAGAAGATGTTGTGGATGCAACTACTGAGGAAGAGGTTACACCTGTAGATCAAGGAAAAGCCGTTGCAGACACACCACAGGCTGAAGCCGCCCCACCGGCCACGCTTTTAAACCCCGATTTGGTTGGTCCTGTGATTGACAGAGAGACCTTGGGGCAAGCGATTACTGAACTTGGATCAGCGAGGCAAGAGGTAAGAACGCCTGAAGCAGCAGCGGCTGAGACAGCAAAAGAAAACACACTGGCAACTGATTTACAACAAGGCCTTAATAACATTACCGGATGATTTTAATCAGTGTTTGCTGTTAAAGAGCTTGCGCCAATACCATTGGTTTGGTAAACACTTTTCATACTGTTTGTGCGGTCGTGGCGGAATTGG
>DLRV01000011.1:14088-38052 GCA_002500565.1 Holosporaceae bacterium UBA7879 | reverse complement strand
CGCGCAGCGTTGAGGTCGCTGTGGTAGATAATACCGTGGAAGTTCGAGTCTTCTCGACCGCACCATTTCTGGATTATTTACTATAAATTGTAATATTGTTTGTACCAGTTAACAAACTGGCTTAAACCCTTTTTCAGGCTGGTTGCGGGGTGAAAACCAATGTGTTGTTTGAGAGGGTCAACATCGGCGCAGGTTTTGTCAACATCGCCCGGTGGAAGCGGAAGGGGGTTTAATTTGGCTTTTTGACTGGTTAATTCTTCTAAGGTGTTGATTAGGGTTGCAACGGTTTCAGGTGTGTTGTTGCCAATATTAAATATATTGTAATTGGATTGTGGCGCTGTTTGAGTCAGTTTAACGATGGCTGTAACGATATCATCAACATAAGTATAATCGCGTAAAGGTTTGCCATCGCCATAGTAATCAATGGTTTCTCCTTTGTACAGCTTGTCAGTAAATTTATAAACTGCCATATCAGGACGACCCCAAGGTCCATAAACTGTGAAAAAACGCAAGGCTGTAATAGGCAGGCCAAAACAATGCGCATAGGTGTGTGCCAGAGATTCCGTGCCTTTTTTGGTGGCGGCATACAGGCTGATGGGATGATCAGTGTTATGGGTTGCAACAGCGAAAGGGGCATCTAATGCGTTACCATATACTGAACTGGACGAGGCCATTAGGAAATGCTTTAGGTTTTTATCTTTGAAAACATTCAACAAAGTGAAGGTGCCGACATAATTATTTTGAATGTAAGAATGTGGATCCTCAAAACTGTATCGAACGCCGGGTTGCGCTGCAAGATGAATGACATAGTCAAAAACTTGTTCCTTAGCGAGTTCTTGAAGAGCGACTTCATCCGTTATGTCCATTTCAATAAATTTAAAAGAATCAAAATTTTCAAGGGTTGAGAGGCGATCTTTTTTAAGCTGTGGTGTGTAGTAAGTATTAAGATTATCAATGCCGATAACTTGAAAGCCAGCCAGACATAATTGCTTTGAAAGATGCGCGCCAATAAATCCTGCAGCGCCGGTAACAAGAACTTTACTCATAGGCTTGATCATTATACATTCTGAACAATGAGTGCAAGTTCTTTCCGTTTTTATGCTTTTTTGATTTTATTGCTAACTGTGCGGTTGGTGTTTTTGGCCTTAACCAAGTTGCCGTTGGACTGTGAAGAAGCGCAATATTGGAGCTGGGGTGCTGAATCCCTTTCCTGGGGTTATTTTTCCAAGCCGCCTATCACCAGTTGGCTAATGGCTTTGATGACAGATATTGGGGGGAGATCTTCCTTTTGGGTGCGGTGTCTGTCACCGGTTTTTCACTTCATTGTTGCCTTGGTGATATATCGATGGACGCGGATGGAAATGGCGGTTAATAAGGCACGCTTGGCTAGCTTGCTTTATTTTACACTGCCAGGCACTTTTTTCTCATCGATCTTAATGACAACCGATGTGCCCATGCTGTTGATGAGTTCGGTTTGTTTGTATTTTATTTGGCAGGGAATCCAGAAACAAAGGCTGACTTGTTGGGCTGTAGCTGGGGTGTTTCTTGGTTTGGCAATGCTGTCTAAATATATTGCTGCTTTTATTCCATTATCTGTAATTGGATATGCTTTGTTTAATGACCGACAGCTTTTTAAACAGCCAGGGCTTTACCTGATGCTGGGTGTGGCAGGCGTTGTTATGTTGCCGCATTTGTATTGGCTCTTTACCAATGATTTTACAACGATTACGCACACGCTCCATTCCAATATGGTGGTCAGCACCTATGGAACAAAGCTTAATTTTAATGCGTTCTTTGAATACATAAGTGGTCAATTTGCTATTTTTGGGCCGTTGTTAATTGGCGTGATCCTAACCAAGCGCTTTTGGCAGCCGGTGCAACCTCTTGAAAAGTTTTCCCATTGGTTGGTTTGGCCGCTTTTCACTTTGATATGCTTGCAAGGACTGCTGGCTAAAGTCAATCTGAATTGGGGGATTTTAATTGTATTTGGGATGATTCTTTTGACAACGATGGTTATGTCTGAACGCTTTCTGAAGCAAATGATTATAACCAACACAGTTATTGGCGTGATTGGTGTGGGATTGCTGTTTGACCCTTATGCATCAATGAAAGCGCTTGGTGTAAAGTACAAAGGCTTAAAGCACTATCAGCTATTGCAAAAAGCGATGCAGCATACAAATCAAATCTGCCCTGAAAAGATGTGTCATTTAATTGCGGATCATCGCTGTGTGGCAGCTTTGGCACGGTTTTATGGCGATTACGCATCAGCTCATAAATGGTATCGCGGTGAGGGGGGTAAGGATTATTTTGAATGGACCAGCCCATATAAAGCACGAGACAACAGTGCGCCGGGTAATTTTTTTATTTTAACGCAAAGACCATTAGTTGAATTTTCGCGGTTTGAAAAGCTGTGGAATGAAGTAAAAATTATGCCAGATCATACTCTTTACTATGTGTCGGGAACCCCAGGGTTTAGGTTAAGGGATGACCCATGGTATCCTTGATATATGGCAAATTCCTTGCAGAATAGATTTTGATTGAGTAAGTTGAGCCTATTATTTGAGGTTTGAATGTATTCTGTTGTTATTCCCCTACATAACGAAGAAGGCAACATCATTAATTTGATTGATGAGATTGAAAGCGTTTTTCGGGATTCAATTAAAAAAAAGCATGAAATCGTTTTGGTTGATGATGCTTCAACCGATAAAACGGCAGAAATCATTTCAGAGAAAATGAAAACATATCCAGCAATTGTCTTGCTACAGCACAATAAAAAAGCGGGTCAAAGCCGAGCGCTGAAAACTGGAATAGAACGCGCGCGGTTTGATACCATTATTACCTTGGATGGAGATGGGCAAAACAACCCGGCTGATATTCCAGATATGATTGAAGGATTTCATAAACAAGGAAAAACGGGATTGGTAATTGGCTGGCGACAAAAGCGCCAAGATTCAGGCTTAAAAACCAAAGCGTCCAGGGCTGCTTTTAAAGCGCGGCAATGGTTTTTAAATGACGATACGCCTGATACCGGTTGTGGTTTGAAAGTTTTTAACCGGGATTTGTTTATGGCTATGCCTTTTTTTAATCATATACATCGCTATATGCCGGTACTGACAAAGCGCTTTGGCCAGCCTGTAAATTCAATTGAAATCAGCCACCGGGCCCGGGGAGCTGGGCAATCGAATTATGGGAATTGGGATCGGTTTGTTGTTGGCATTATGGATGTGATTGGCGTGCGTTGGCTGATGAAGCGATATGATCCAACGGTGGACGTCAATGAACTGTAATACCTGGATTTATATTTTGGGGTTTGCCGGACAGGCCTTGTTCATGTCGCGGTTCTTGATCCAATGGCTGTACAGCGAGAAACATAAAAAATCTGTGATTCCTCGAGCCTTTTGGTATTTCAGTTTGGGTGGTGGGGTTCTGCTTCTGACGTATGCGATTTTAAAAAGAGACCCGGTATTTATTTCTGGGCAGTTTTTTGGCTTGCTTGTGTACCTGCGCAATATCTATTTTATTCGCAAAGCTGATCGTAAGCTTTAGATATGCAAGCCAATTATTTGACGGCTGATTAAAAATATTATTTAATGATTTAATAGATTTTTGGGGAAGCTTGTGCGTTTTTTATTTTTAATAATTGTGTTTTCTTGTTTTTCATTAATTGCGAATAAGGACGATTCTAAAACCGTGAACAAGGGGGGTTCTAAATCAAGATCTTGGTCAGAGGTGTATCAAAGGGCTGTGGGTGGTGCCGGATCTGTTCTGCAGGGTGCTGCAGATGGCGTTAGGGATTATGCTGGGCGTGCTTATGCTACTTGTCCCAGATACAGCCAATTGTCTAAAGTATTATCAGATAATGCTCATTGTCAGAATAATCCATACTATATTGTGAAACTAATAGGGATTATTGAAGGGTGTGGATATTACAGAGCCGAAAAAAGACCTGCTTTTTCATGTTTAAGAGCTTATCGCGATTCAAAGTATAAACCGGCTTTTTTAGAGAGAGCAACGAACAATCAAGCTGAGAGATTTATGCAGGCAACCTTAAGGTGGTTGTTAGACGCTAAGGAAGCGCAAAATAAGCTTAGTGAAAATGAGGCATTTATTGAGGTTCCACTTTCAAAAAAATATCTGATTGATGTTTTAGATGGTGTTTATTTTAAGATGACCTTTGATGACGACCTTAGTGAGATCATGCAGGAAGAAATTGATGAAGGTGCATCCCAGGGATTATCTCTGGAAAACTCAGTTAACAAAGCACTTGAGTCAAAACGGTTAAAGGGTTTGTCAAAAAAAATGAAGGCTTTGCTAGAAAAAATGAAGGGTTTTATCAGAAAGGTTTATTTGCATAAAAAATCCTCGGGGCCAATTTTCGTGAAAGTGCCGATACAAAGCACAAGTTCTTTGTTTGTTGATCTGTATAGAGCTTTTGAGTCAACGGGTAAACCCATACAAGACAATAACCTTGCTGAACGCGTTTATGAAAACTGGTGGGTTCACTTTTTCATGGATGAGTTTAAGGATAAAGAACAGTTCAGCAATTTATAAAAGTAACTGGCACCACGTAAACTGTGCTTTTTATAAATAAGCTGCTATTGCTGATGTAATTCTTTTATTGTTTTTAGGTTGAAAAAAAACCTTTATTAACTATATATTAAGTTAAGAGTCAATATTTAATGTAAGAGTGCATCAATGAAATACTTAAGATTTATATTATTAATGTTAATTTCCTTCCAATTTGCCAGCGCTGGTGGCGGATCTTTAGCTGAAGCAGCAGCAGCTGAAGGAGAAGAAGTTGAGGGGAAACTGGCCTCACAACCTCAGAATTTATTAGAGGGTTTTGGTAGTCTTCCAACGCTAATGTGGATTGTTAATTATGATAGTTATCTCAAGGCTAGTACGAGAGCTAAAGAGAAAGATAAAGACAAACAAGAGCTTTTCAGGCGCATCAATGAAACTATGGAAAAGCCTGAATTAGAGAGACTACTTGAAGAGCAACTAGAGATTGTTTTTGAAAAGTGGTCAGATAATATTGAGCTGTATATAGAGAAAAAATGTTATGAGCTAGGAAAAAAACCTGGTCGTAAAATGATTTATGCTCAACCAGAAGAAATAGATGCACTTTCTATAGACTGGAGATTTTTTCCTTTGATTCAGGTCGCTTTGAATAGTGATTATTCGGTAAGTGAAGATTTTTTCTCTAAGTTAAATGCTCTCCAACAAGAAAAATTGAAATATTTTGTTGATAAACCTCATTTATCTGTCCAGCTAGAAACGCTTAATAAAGCTTACGAAAATAGAACTAATTTTTTGAGAAATCCTATAGACTATATTTTAAATTCCGTCACTCAAGAAAGATTGGACACTTTACCGCTTCGTTTTATTAGCTAATGATATTTTTAAGGTCATTATTTTTTATATTATTGCTTTAGACTTGCAAGCATTCTTTTTCGTATATTTATAGATAAGGGCCCTGGCGGCCCTTATCTTTGGCAAACGCATGATAAATATTCTGAGTATTAATGATGATAGCTTTTTAATGAGCTGCCTTAGGATTGAGAATAGGAAGTAACTGGCCCTGCAGCGCGATAGTAGAACTTGTTGGTGCAAGCGTTTTCTTGACATTGTTATGGATCAGCCCTACATATGTGATCAAACAAATATCCCGCTTTTGATATACATATGGCCGAAGATTTTTATAGTATTTTAGGTGTAAGCCGAACCGTAACAGCTGTTGAGCTGAAAAAGGCGTATCGCAGCCAAGCCATGAAATATCACCCAGATCGCAACCCTGGAGATAAAGAAGCTGAAGAAAAGTTTAAGATTCTCTCTGAGGCCTACGAAACCCTGAGCGATGATCAAAAGCGCGCTCATTATGATCAGGTAGGCCATGAAGCCTATAAAAATGGTGGTGCTTCTGGTGGACCCGGTGGTATGGGTGGTTTTGGTTTTTCTGGTGGCGGGTTTAGTGATATTTTTGAAGAAGTCTTTGGTGATTTCATGGGCGGTGGTCGGCGCGGTCAACGTGCCTCAGCCCAGGAGAGTGGAGAGGATTTAAAATACGAACTCTCCATTACTCTGGAACAGGCTTACACAGGATTTGAAACGGAAATTTCTTATAATGCACCCTCAGCGTGCTCTACATGCAATGGATCCGGATCTAAATCTGGAACAGGGCTTAAAACATGTTCGGCATGTCATGGTAGTGGCGCTGTGCGGATGCAGCAAGGATTCTTTATGATTGAGCGCCCGTGCGTGACCTGTCGCGGGCAAGGGCAGATTATTGAAGATCCATGTACGACATGCCATGGACAAGGCATTACTGATAAAAAACAAAAAGTTAAAATCAAAATCCCAGCTGGTGTGCCCGATAATGCACGCATGCGGGTAAGTGGTAAAGGGGGCGCAGGCCCACGTGGCGGCCCCCCAGGGGACTTATATGTATTTATAACCGTAAAGCCCCATGAGCTATACACCCGCGAAGAAAATGATCTGTTTTGCCGGTTGCCAATTACTGTTTTTGAGGCGATTCAGGGCACACAGAAAACCATTATGTCACTTGAGAATGATGAGATTGAGGTTTCGATTCCGGCTGGAACCCAGCCAAATACGATTTTGACAAAGCGCAAACTGGGTATGCCAGTCCATGGCTATCGGGAAAAAGGAGATTTGCACATTGAAGTTCAAGTCGAAGTCCCAACGAAATTAACCAGCAAACAAAAACAAGCGTTCTCTGAATTTTATGAGCAACTTGATGATAAAAAGGCTCACCCTGAGGTGAATAGCTTTTGGAAAAAAGCAAAGAAACTTTGGGGATAGTTTATGGCAAGGCAATCATCTGGTAAGCTCTATGATCGATTGCTGACCAAACAAGAAGTTGCTGAGTTTATTGGTTGCCTTGATCGTGTGATACCAGAACCGCAAACAGAGCTTGCTTTCAACAACGCATATACTTTGCTTGTGGCAACACTATTATCGGCTCAGGCAACGGATGTTCAGGTGAATAAGGCAACAAAAAAACTGTTTGAAATTGTTAGTACACCTCAGCAAATGCTTGAACTGGGGATTGAAACCCTGATTACCCATATCCGCACCATTGGGTTGTTTAATAGCAAGGCTATGAATGTGATGAAGGGGGCGCAGATCTTAGTTGATCAATATAACGGTGTGGTGCCAGAAGATAGAGATATTTTGGAAACATTACCTGGGGTAGGGCGGAAAACAGCAAATGTTGTGATGAATGTTGCTTTTGGCCACCCCACTGTTGCGGTGGATACGCATATTTTTCGGGTTGGAAATCGAACGGGTTTAGCACCTGGCAAAGACCCGCTTGCGGTAGAATTAAATTTGCTGAAGCGGTTGCCCAAAGATTCCCTTATGAAAGCCCATCATTTGTTAATTTTGCACGGCCGTTATCATTGTAAAGCCCGCAAGCCACTTTGTAGGACGTGCCCTGTGCAACATGTTTGTCGATTTAAAGAGAAAGCGATAAACTAGCTTTTGTAAGAAACTAAGAGCATTCATGAAAGAGCTTTATTCATTTGAGCAAGCACTTGAGCTTTATCAAGAAATGCTGGTGGTTGAAAAAAATGTTAGTCGCCATACCCTTGAATCCTATAGCCGTGACCTGAAGAAATTATCCAACTACTTACAAGAAAATAAAATGGAGTTGGCTGATGTGACGCTTGAAGTTTTACGAGGATTTGCAGCAGCTTTATATGACCAAAATTTATCGGCGCGATCGGCGGCACGGATCATTTCTAGCTGTCGAGGATTTTTTCAATTTTTGGTTTTAGAGGGGCAGCGAGAGAATAACCCCGCCAAGCAACTGGAAATGCCAAAGCACCGGGTAGGACTTCCCAAAATCTTGAGTGTGGAAGAGGTTACCACATTGATCCAAACAGCGCATGGAGATGAAACGCCTGAAGGGCTCCGGCTGACGGCATTGTTAGAAATATTATATGCAACGGGCCTGCGGGTTTCTGAATTAATCTCCCTGCCATTTTCTTTGTTTCGTGATACGCCAGAGATCCTTTTGATTCGCGGCAAGGGGGATAAAGAGCGCTATGTTCCAATTGGGCGCTATGCTTTAAAAGCTTTGCAACGATACCTAACCGTTCGTGATGTGTTTATTTCTGGGGCAAAGTCGCACCAATTTTTGTTTCCTTCACGGGGCGCACAAGGGCATCTGACGCGACAACGCTTTGGCCAGCTTCTCAAAGACCTTGCCGTTGAGGCAGGTCTGGATCCAGCTAAATTATCGCCACATGTTATACGGCATGCCTTTGCTTCACATTTACTTCATAATGGCGCGGATTTAGTGAGTATTCAAAAGATGCTTGGACATAGTGATTTGGCAACAACGCAAATTTATACTCATGTGATGAAAGATAAATTAATTGAGGCCGTGACAAATTTTCACCCACTCTCACAAAAAAGTGTTAGGCCAAATAGCCCACAATAATAAAGCCAAGAATTGTAAGAGCAATGGTGACGAGTAAGATGGGCATGGCATACCTGCTGAGACGAGCTGTGATAAATTCCCCGTATTTCCAAATAACAAACGCTTCAAAGAAATAGCGCATGCCGCGCGAAATAAGAGAAGATACAACAAATGTTACAAGGTTTAGCTTAATGGCGCCACACGTGATGGTGACAAGCTTGTAAGGAATTGGCGTTAAACCTTTTATGACGATGATCCAAAAGCCATAGTCATTAAACCACTCTTTAAAAGTGGCGTAACTGTTTTGAAGTTTATACAGGTTAATAATATACATCCCAATAGACTCGAATAAAAAATAACCAATGGCATAGCCCAGAACACCACCCAGAACAGATGCAACGGTACAAAGAGTTGCCAAGAACCACGAACGTTTAGGATTGGCAAGCATCATGGCAACCAGCATGGGATCGGGTGGTACAGGAGAGAACGAACTTTCAGCAAAAGAAAACGCCGACATTGCCCACGTAGCACGCGGGTGCGTTGACATGCGATGCATCCAGTTTTTTATTTTGCCCATCTTTTGTAAATTTTTTTTCACTATGACGAGATAATGCCGTAACGTAAAGTGTTAAGGCAGATTTTTTTAATGAATGATAGATAAAAAATTGGATAAGTATAATTTTAAAGAGGAGTTTAAGTTTGTTGTGCACCAACATCAAAACCTGTTTGATGCGCTGAAGCAGGCAAGGGCAAGACCAATATTTGTTGGTGGATGTGTACGGGACTTTGTTTTGGGAAGATCCTTTACAGATATTGATATTGAGGTACATGGGATTGAGCAAGATGAATTAGAGGCGTTATTGGAAGCGGTTGGGGGTTTTCAATACACTGGCCGGGCTTTTGGTGTGTATCGCACGGATGGTTTGGAGATCGCCATGCCACGGCTAGAGAGAAAGATTGGTACTAAACATACAGATTTTGCTGTGGACCTGGACCCAAACTTGTCTTTTCAAATGGCTACCAAACGGCGTGATTTAACCATTAATGCGATGGGATATGATTGGTTTAATGAAGAACTTTTGGATCCATATGAAGGTTTGGCTGATTGTCAGAATGGGATTTTACGTGAGGTTTGCCACAAAACATTCAGAGAGGATGATTTGCGCGCGCTGCGGGTAGCGCAATTTATAAGCCGGCTGGGCTTTGAGTCGACGGACTCTTTGATACAATTGTGCGCTGAGGCTGATTTGAGTGTTTTGTCTAGAGAGCGCATAGGCGCCGAGTTGTATAAATTAATTTGGATTGGGGAAGCGCCGCTGAAAGGATTTAAATTTTTAGAGCAAACAGCATTAATCAATCAACTTTTTTTGGGGGAGTTTGAGAAAGGGCAACGTCAGGCTTTTTATCATTGCTGTCAACGGTGTGCAGAAAATGAGGATGACTTTTTGCGAGCAAAGGCTATTTATGTGGCATTTTTTTGGTATGGGCCCCAAGATAAAGATTGGTTGCAAAAAGAATTGGTTGGTTTGGGCTTTGCTAAAAATGATGTTGTTTGGGGGCGTCGAGTTGCGCAGTGGATGGACACCCTATTTAATGCGACACAGAAAAAGATAGCCTTTTATGAAGCGCTGTACCAACTGAGCTTATTAAATGTAGATATTTATCAGGTAGCAGCACTAGTTAAGGTTCTAGATGGCGACGAGTGGGCGATTGAGGAGATTGAGAAGGTTTGCTTTGATGATTTGGCACCTAAGGTGCAGGCTGCTGATTTACTGACAGCAGGTGTTTTGCCAGGACCCAGAGTAGCTGAGTTGCTGAAAATGGCACGAGTGCATCAGTATATGGACTTGGAGATTGATAAAAAACAGTTGCTGGAAATTGTTTTAGGTGATTCTTCTGGGACTTCCTGAGCGAGCGAAGGGAGCGTGAGGGTCTTCTTGTGGATGAAGTTGCATGAGATTCTCACGTCGTTTCTACGAAACTCCTCAGAATGACGTATTTTTTGTATGGCAAGAGAGATTGCCACGTCGGCCGCTGGCCTCCTCGCAATGACTGGTTTTTTACTCACCAGTCATCCTGAACGACTGCAAGGAGTGTGAGGATCTTATTAAAACAAAATGAAAGAAATTATCAGGTTGTCTATCAAGGATACCACATAATAAAATGTGGCGTCCCCAAGGGGATTCGAACCCCTGTTGCCGCCGTGAAAGGGCGATGTCCTAGGCCTCTAGACGATGGGGACAGACAATAGTTATTTAGTGGCTTCGAACCAAAATTGCAAGCCTTTTTCTAACTAATTATGCTTTTTGTTTCTAGTGCGTTTAAATATATTTACCAACCTGAAGAAACCGTAAACGCTTGTTGTAGATGTGGAATTTCAATTCGATACGCATGGAGATACAGTCTCTTTTCAAGCTCTGGGTTAAATTTAAACTGCTCGCGTGCCCGGGCATATTTATCATCGCCAATAATTGGATGGCCAAGTGAGGCCATATGAACGCGCAACTGGTGCATCCGACCTGTCTCGGGCATTAATTGTACCAATGAGTTAGGGCCTTGATGTTCGAGAAGCTTAAAGTGTGTGATTGCGGGCTTGCCATCGGCATCAATCACCACTTTTTCTGATTGATTGTTTTGGATAGATAATGGGCTGTTAATGGTTCCCGAAGATTCTGAAAGGTGACCTTCAACCAATGCTATATAAGTTTTTTTGATGGTTTTGTCTTTGAAGGCTTGGGTTAGCTCCTTTGTTAAAACAAGGTCTTTGGATATTAGTAAAATGCCGCTGGTGCTGCGATCAAGACGATGAACAATAAATGCTTCTTTATTGTCTGTGCCTTTGAAGTAAGCTGAAGCAAGTTGATCAACAGATGTTGCAATCCCCGTTCCACCCTGCGTTGCCAATCCAGGAGGCTTGTTGATAACAACGAGTTTATCGTCTTGATGAATAATTAATCTTTCAAAAAAAATACGTTGTGCTTTAGTTAGTGTTTGTTGGCTTGATGTGCTTTGGGGTTGGGGATCTGAATCCAAGGGAAGGGTGAGTTTGTCATTAAGCTCAAGCCTTGCCCCTGGAGAGGTGCGCACGTTGTTAAGTTTAATTTTTTTTTGCCGGCACCACCTAGCAATCAAGCCATAGGGCCATTCAGGCTTGTGTCGTTTTAGAAAGTGATCCAGGCGGCTGTTCACCTCTGCGTTAGGGATAATAATATTTTCTATTTTCATGTTTTTTATATAGCACAGAATTGAATGAGCGATTGGAGGAATTTACTTTTTTCTATTTTCATGATTAAAGTTGAGCATGACACGATCTGGAATAACAGATAAGCAGCTTACACTGCCTTTTAAAGGCATGATTGATTACAGCTTGCATTCTTATGCTGTAGGGCAGGGTAATGAACATATCTGGCAGGCAATTGAACAGCAATCGAATCAAGTTGGCTATTATTTGAAGGGGGTCCCTGGATGTGGCAGAACACATCTTGCGCATGCTTTAGCAGACAAGCTATCTGGCATTTACATATCACCGCAAAATTTGACTAATCTTGACATAGCAGATGCTAATTTTGGCAAGTGTACGGTTGTGATTGATGATTTCCATATGTTGAAAAGCGCAGATGAAGAAATTTTTTTTCACCTTTTTAATGCTGTTAAAAGCAATGGAAAGTTATTTATATGCTTGTCAAGGGATGACCTTGATGAAATAAACATCCAAATGCCTGATTTATCCTCGCGGTTAAAGCTGTTGCAAAGAGAGGCTTTTCTGCCGCCAGATGATATTTTGTTGGGGCAGATAATTGTTAAAGTCTTTTCTGATCATGACATAAAACTTGATGAAGCCGTTCTGAATTTCTTAGTGGCACGGTTGCCGCGGGAGTATGAAAAGATACAAAGTTTCTGCTTAAGCTGCATTCATGAAACGTTGCGTGAAAAGAAAAAACTGACAATTCCGCTTGTAACAAAAATCTTTCAATCAGAATTCAACCTTGAGTAGAACCGTTGTAACAAATGCAATTTAGATTTTTTCAATAGATTTGTTAACTTTAAATAAGCAAACAAAGCATCCACTTTAGCCCATACCTTTTGGTATGGGTTTTTTTTGTTGTGTTATTCAGCGCGATGTTTCCCTTGATTTGATTTTTAGTTTTGATGTACGTTACAGCCATCTGAAATGAGCAAGATATGTCCGTAACACCGAAAGACATTGAAAGAGCTGCTAAATTGTCAGCTATTGAGATTTCCAAAGAAGACCATGAACTCTTTATATGCCGGATATCAAGGGTTTTTGAATGGGTTGAGACGTTACAGTCTATTGATACAAAAGGGCTTGAACCCTTGGCAAATCCCTTGGAAAATTTCCCTGAGATGATGCAGCCTATTCAAACTGATCATCCCCATCAAACCAATACATCTGAAGATATTCTGCGTGAAGCCCCTGCGCGTGAATTCAATATGTTCAAAGTAAATAAAGTTATCGAGTAATATTTATGAGTGATTTAACGAAGCTCTCTATTGATGCCTTGCTAGCAGGCTATAAGAAAAAAGAATTTTTGCCCTCTGATGTTGTCTCTGCCTTTTGTCAACGTCATGAAAATTATCGTCACTATAATATTTTTACAGAATCTTATTATTCTGAAGCCCTTGAAAAAGCAAAAAAGAGTGATGAGAAAATATGTTCTGGAAAGCCTCTCTTGCCTTTGGAAGGTGTGCCGCTAGCTGTTAAAGACAACTTTGCCCAAAAAAATAAGGTGATGTCAGCCTGTTCGGATATTTTGAAAAATTTTAAGCCTTTTTATGATTCAACGATAACATCCCGCTTGGAACAGGCTGGTTGTATTGCTGTTGGTACCACCAACATGGATGAATTTGCTATGGGGTCATCTACTGAAAACAGTGTCTATGGCCCAACGATAAATCCATGGAAAAGCACAAAAGATCTGGAACTGCAGCTATCTCCAGGGGGGTCTTCGGGTGGCTCTGCTGCAGCTGTGGCTGCACGAATGGCAACAGCCTCTATAGGAACTGATACGGGTGGATCTATTAGGCAACCCGCGGCCTTTAATGGTTTGGTTGGATTTAAGCCAACCTACGGTCGTTGTTCGCGCTATGGCATTATCGCTTTTGCCTCATCCTTGGACCAAGCTGGCCCGATGACAAAAACGGTTGCGGATAGCATAAAAATGTTTGAGGTCATGAGTGGTAAAGACACCAATGATTCCACAACCGCGCGGATTGAACCGTTTCGCTTTAGCCGAGACAAGGGCTTAAATGGGATTACTTTTGGGATTCCGGTTGAGTTTTTAGAGGCGTGCACAAACGCAGAAATTAAAAACTGTTGGTTGAATACAGCGCGCATTTTGGAAACAAAAGGCGCCCAACTTAAAGAAGTATCGCTGCCGCATATTGGTAAAGCTTTGGCAACATATTATATTATTGCGCCAGCTGAAGCGGCTTCTAACTTGGCGCGATATGATGGCATACGTTATGGTGTGCGGGTTGAAGGGAAAAACCTTCAGGAAACTTACATTAAATCACGGAGCCAAGGTTTTGGTGAAGAAGTCAAGCGCCGCATTATGGTTGGGAACTTTGTTTTATCCTCTGAAGCTTATGATGCCTATTATTTGCAGGGTTTAAGGGTTCGGAATCTTTTGTTTCAAGAATTTCAAAATGTATTCCAAGATGTCGATATGATTATATCACCAACAACGCCAACCCCAGCTTTTGCTCTTGGTGCAAAAGTTTCGAACCCTATGGAAATGTATCAATCTGATTTGTTTACCGTTGGCGCAAACTTAGCGGGTATACCAGCGATATCTGTGCCCATTTCGCAATGTCAGGCAGGCCTGCCTATGGGGATTCAACTCATGGCAAATGCTTTTCATGAAAATTTATTATTTAATGCAGCTCTTGATATTGAGGAAGAATATCAATTTCATGAAACCTTGCATAAGGAGATTCAATAATGTCTAGTCCTGATTCTCTTCGTTCATTGGTACAAACCGAAACAGGTGCTTGGGAAGTTGTGATTGGTTTAGAGATCCATGCGCAAATCCAATCAAAAACCAAGCTTTTTTCCCGTGCCGAAACATCTTTTGCCGCTGAGCCCAACGAACACGTTACCCCAATTGACGCTGGATTTCCTGGGATGCTGCCGCTATTGAATGAATATTGTGTTCATCAAGCAATTAAAACTGGTCTTGGGTTGAATGCACAAATCAATATGTTTTCAAGGTTTGATCGAAAGAACTACTTTTACCCTGATTTACCGAATGGATATCAAATCACACAATTATACCATCCTATTGTGGGAGAGGGGTATCTGGACATTCAAGTTGATGATAATGAAGAGTCTATTAGAGTAGGGATCGAACGTATCCATCTGGAGCAGGATGCAGGCAAAAGCATTCATGATTTAAGTCCAGATTCAAGCTTTATTGATTTAAATCGTGCTGGTACAGCCTTGATGGAAATTGTGACCAAGCCAGATCTGCGCAGCGCTGATGAAGTTATGGCTTTCATGAGAAAGATCAGACTTATCCTTCGTTACCTAGGTACAAGTGATGGAAACATGGATGAGGGAAGCCTGCGGGCAGACGTAAACGTTTCCGTTAGAAGACCTGGAGAACCGCTTGGCCGCCGGGTTGAAATTAAAAATGCCAACTCAATTAAGTTTATTGGCCAGGCCATTCACTATGAAGTAAACCGGCAAATAATTGCCCTAGAGAATGATGAAGAAATAGTTCAGGAAACACGCCTGTATGATCCACAAAAAGGTGAAACACGACCTATGCGTTCTAAGGAAGATGCCCAGGATTATCGCTATCATCCAGATCCAGACCTTCTCCCAGTAAGATTAGAAAATGATTATGTTGATGTGATTCGTCAATCAATGCCAGAGCTTCCGGATCCTAAAAAAGCACGGTTTATTAAAGAGTATGGGCTCTCTTCTTATGATGCCGAGGTAATGGTTTCTGAAATTGAAACACCTGATATCTATGAAAAAGCAGTGCAAAACTTAAGTTCATGGAAAAAAGGGGAGCCGGACACGGTACAGTCAAAACTTCTTGCGAACTGGTTCTTGGGTGAGTTGTTTGGACAGCTTAAGAAAGAATCTGTAAAAATAACCAATTTACCTTTTGATATTTGTTACTTGGCAGAGCTGGTAAACCTTATTTCAAATGACACAATTTCTGGTAAAATTGCCAAAGATGTGTTTCAGGAAATGTGGAAAACCAACAAAAACCCTTCTGATATTGTTGAAGAAAAAGGCCTGAAGCAAGTAACAGATACAGGCATGATTGAAGCGGAGGTGGAAAAGGTTCTCTCTGCCAACCCCGAAATGGTTCAAGAATATTTGGGTGGTAAAGATAAGGTTATTGGTTTTTTAATTGGCCAAGTGATGAAAGCCAATAAGGGAAAAATTAACCCTGGGGCCCTTAATCAAATCATAGTAAAAAAATTAAGTGAATTAAAGGGAGGCAAGTAATGAGCCAACAAAAGCCAGCTCAACTAAATGCTGAACAGGTTAAGCAGTTTTATCAAGATATGTTGCTTATCCGCCGCTTTGAAGAACGCTCTGGTCAGCTTTATGGCCGTGGACTCATTGGTGGTTTTTGCCATTTATATATAGGCCAGGAGGCCATTGTTGTCGCAATGACATCTTTGCAAAATCCTCAAGATACTGTGATTACTGCCTACCGTGACCATGGACACATGTTGGCCTGTGGCATGGATCCACGCCGAGTAATGGCCGAACTTACTGGCCGCCGTGATGGTTATTCGGCTGGTAAGGGTGGATCTATGCACATGTTTAGCCGTGAGAAGAACTTTTTTGGTGGTCACGGCATTGTTGGGGCGCAAGTTCCCATTGGAACAGGTATGGCTTTAGCGCATCAATATAAAGAAGATGGCGGCGTGTGCTTGACGTATTTTGGTGATGGTGCTTCAAACCAAGGTCAGGTTTATGAAGCATATAACATGGCGTCACTGTGGAACTTGCCGGTTTTATATATCATTGAAAACAACCAATATTCGATGGGAACAGCTTTGCATCGTCATGCCTCTGGAGATGGGCTGTGGAAGCGTGGAGCAGGTTTTGGCATAGAAGGTGCACAAGTAAATGGTATGGACATTCGGGATGTTCTGGCTGCTGGTAAAAATGCGATTGAGTATGTTCGTGAAAAAAACCGGCCATTTATCTTGGAAATTGATACCTACCGTTACCGTGGACACTCTATGTCTGATCCAGCGCTTTACCGAACTAAAGAAGAAGTGAGTGAGTACAAAGATACAAACGATCCAATTATTAATCTTAAAAAATATGCTTTTGATAAAAAACTTGTGACTGAAGATGAGTTTAAGAAGATCGATGATCACGTGAAAAAAGAGATCCAAGAAACAATTAAGTTTGCTGAAGAATCGCCTGAGCCTGACTTATCTGAACTTTGGACAGACGTTTTGATTGAAAACGATAGAGGTGCACAATGACAATGATTCCTATTCGTGATGCTTTGCGGGATGCAATGGCGGAAGAAATGCGCCGCGATGGTGATGTGTTTGTGATGGGCGAAGAGGTGGCTGAATACCAAGGTGCCTATAAAGTGACCCGTGGCCTTTTACAAGAGTTTGGCCCAAAACGTGTTATTGACACGCCTATCACGGAGCATGGCTTTGCTGGTCTTGGTGTTGGCGCCGCATTTATGGGTTTAAAGCCTATTGTTGAATTCATGACCTTTAATTTTGGTATGCAGGCTATTGATCAGATTATCAACTCTGCAGCAAAGACATTATATATGTCTGGTGGTCAAATGGGTTGTCCAATTGTGTTTCGGGGGCCAAATGGCGCAGCATCAAGAGTAGGCGCGCAGCATTCACAATGTTTTGCAAGTTGGTACGCACATTGCCCTGGGTTAAAGGTTGTGAGCCCCTATGATGGACTAAGTTCTAAAGGGCTTTTAAAGGCTGCAATTCGTGATCCTAATCCAGTTATTTTTTTGGAAAATGAATTAATCTATGGATTAGAGTTTGAGGTTCCAGATGACCCTGATTTTGTACTTCCGCTTGGCAAAGCTGAAGTTGTACGTGAGGGTACTGATGTAACCATTACCGCTTTCTCTAGAATGGTTGGCCTTGCTTTAGAAGCAGCTGAAAAACTGAAAGAGAAAAATATCAGTGTTGAAGTAATTGATTTACGTACTTTGGCGCCTCTGGACACACAAACAATATTAAACTCGTTCAAAAAAACCAATCGATTGGTGAATGTTGAAGAGGGTTGGGCTTATGCTGGTATTGGTTCTGAGATCTCTGCTTTGATCATGGAGCAAGGATTTGATGATATGGATGCTCCTGTAGAACGTGTTGCTGCAGCTGCTGTTCCATTGCCATATGCGTATAATCTTGAACAAGCTGCATTGCCACAAGTTGATGATATCATCAAGGCTGTAGAAAAAGTAACCTATCGCCAAAGCTAGGAGGCTCTGACTATGACAATTGAAATTTTAATGCCTGCTCTTTCCCCCACAATGACAGAGGGGAATCTTCTAAAGTGGCACAAAAAAGAAGGTGATTCAGTTGCGGCTGGGGATATGTTGGCTGAAATTGAAACAGATAAAGCAACCATGGAAGTAGAAGCCGTTGATGACGGTATACTTGCTAAAATTCTTGTGGCTGAGGGCACTGAAAATGTTCAAGTGAATTCTGTAATTGCTGTTTTGGCTGAAGAAGGTGAATCTGTAGAGGAAGCCGCAGCTTACACTTCAAGTGAGTCTGGTAAAACTGAAAGAAAAGAATCTCCATCAGAGGAAGTTAGTAGTGAAGATAAAGCCACTTCTGCTGAAACCAAACCTTCAAAGCCAGCTGAGTCGAAAGAAAAAAGTTCTAGCCAGGTAGAAAATAACGATCGAATTATTGCCTCTCCCCTTGCAAAAAGGATTGCTGCACAAGGAAATATTGATCTGAAATCCATTCAAGGGACCGGGCCTAAAGGGCGCATTATTAAAAATGATGTCCTTGAAGCAGAGTCTGCGGGTATGAAAAACAACAAACCTGCTGCAATTGAATATGGAGAATCAGGGTTTACTGATGTTTCTGTCAGCTCTATGCGTAAGGTTATTGCGAAGCGCTTGAGTGAATCAAAGCAGACAGTTCCACACTTTTACCTATCGGTGGACGTTGAAATCGATGCGTTAATGCAGATGCGTAAAGAGCTTAATAATGCAATTGATCCTGAAAAGGTTACGGTTAATGATTTTGTCCTAAAAGCATGTGCACAAGCACTTATGGAGGTTCCTGAGGCCAATGCCTCGTGGATGGGTGACACGATTCGCCTTTATCAAAATGCTGATATTTCAGTTGCTGTTGCCTTAGATGATGGTTTAATAACGCCAATCGTACGTGCAGCTAACTTAAAATCACTTAGATCGATATCAAGTGAAGTGAAAGAATTGGTTAAAAAAGCTAAAAATGGAAGCTTGAAACCAGAAGAATTTCAAGGTGGAAGCTTTAGCCTTTCAAACTTGGGCATGTATGGCATTAATCAATTCCAGGCCATTGTTAACCCACCACAAGGATGTATTTTGGCCGTGGGTGCTGGAATTCAAAAGCCTGTTGCCAAGAATGGTGAGATGAAAATTGCCACCGTGATGAACTGCACGCTATCAGTTGATCACAGAGTTATCGATGGAAAAGTTGGTGCGTTGTTATTAAGTGCAATTAAAAGAAATCTTGAAAACCCCGTGTTAATGTTAGCATAGGAGATCATATGACAACTCAATATGATTTAGCAGTTATTGGTGCCGGTCCGGGGGGATATGTGGCAGCTATTCGTGCAGCGCAACTTGGCCAAAAAGTTTGTGTTATTGAAAAACAACATTTAGGTGGTGTGTGCCTAAATTGGGGATGCATTCCAACCAAAGCACTTTTAAAAACCTCAGAAATATTTTCAGATATTAAACGAGCCGGCGACTTTGGCTTGAACGTTAAAGAAGTTGGCTTTGACATGAAAAAAGTTGTTAAGCGCTCAAGAGATGTTGCTGATCAATTGTCTGCGGGCATTAAACACCTCTTAAAAAAAAATAAGATAACTGTTGTTGAAGGGCACGGAAGGTTTATTAATAATGCTACTGTCGAAGTAACAAACAACAATAAAAAAGAAGCGATTTCATTTAAAAATGCCTTGATTGCAACTGGAGCGCGACCTAGAGCGTTGCCTGGCTTGCCTTTTGATGGTGAAAAAGTTCTATCATCTAAAGAGGCCATGATCCAAGAACAGCTTCCTAAAAAGCTTTTAATTATTGGTTCTGGGGCAATTGGTATTGAATTTGCCAGTTTTTACAATGCGATGAGTTCTGATGTAACCGTAGTTGAGATGCAAAAGAACATCTTGCCTGTTGAAGATGCTGAAATTTCTGCCCTGGCCCAAAAAGCCTTTGAGAAAAAAGGGATCAACATTCTAACCGAAACAACTGCTGAGAACTTTAAGGTTTCAAAAACCGGCGTTGAAGCAACGATAAAAGGCCCTAAAAAAGGAACTCAAGAAACCTTTGATAAAGTTATTGTTGCAATTGGTGTGGTGCCAAATACTGAAGATCTAGGGCTTGAAAAAACAAAAATAAAGCTTGAGAAAAATGGCCAGGTTGCCGTCAACGAATTATGTCAAACAGCTGAGTCTAACATATATGCGATAGGGGACGTTATTTCGCCGCCTTGGCTTGCTCACAAAGCCAGCCACGAGGGAATTATGGTTGCTGATCATATTGCTGGAAGAAAAACACACCCTGTGAAAATTGAAAACATTCCTGGTTGTACATATTCAAACCCACAGATTGCCAGCGTTGGTTTGACTGAAGCTCAGACTAAGGAAAAAGGTTTGTCCGTTAAAATTGGTCGTTTCCCGTTTCAAGGGAATGGAAAAGCCATTGCTATGGGTAAACCCGATGGGCTGGTTAAGTTGATTTTTGATGCTAAGACAGGTGAGTTGCATGGCGCACATTTAATTGGCGCAGATGTGACAGAATTAATTCATAGCCTTGTCATTGCCAAAAAGCTTGAGACAACCGAAGAAGACCTAATGGAAACTGTCTTCCCACACCCAACATTGTCTGAAATGATTCATGAAGCAACACTTGATGCGTTTGATCGCGTTATTCATTTTTAAAATAACGCTGTTAACTTTACTATAGAACCGATACGTTAGAGGTATTATGCAAACGCAAACACCAAATCGTAAAAAACCTGATTGGTTACGGGTTAAAGCGCCAGTCTCTAAAACATATCAAGAGACACGTGACTTAATGCGTCGTCTTAAACTTAATACGGTTTGTGAAGAAGCTGCATGTCCCAATATAGGGGAATGCTGGTCAAAAAAACACGCAACTGTCATGATTCTGGGCAGTGTTTGTACAAGGGCTTGTGCTTTTTGTAATATTGCCACTGGCCGGCCTGATCAACTAGACCCCCATGAACCAGAACATATTGCTGAAGCTGTTGCCGAACTTAAACTTGAACACGTTGTGATTACATCGGTTGACCGTGATGATCTGGAAGATGGTGGTGCGCATCATTTTGCACGCGTTATTTCCTCTATCCGCATGGCTCATCCACAAACAACCATTGAGGTTTTAACCCCAGATTTTTTAAGAAAAGAAGGGGCGGTTGAAAAAGTTATTGAGGCACGGCCTGATGTTTTTAATCATAACGTTGAGACGGTTCCAAGGCTGTATCCTTCTGTGCGTCCGGGAGCCCGATATTTTCATTCTTTAAGTATATTGAAAAAAGCCAAGGAGCATGCGCCAGATATCTTTACAAAAAGTGGGTTGATGGTTGGCCTTGGAGAGACAAAAGAAGAACTTTATCAAGTTATGGATGATTTTAGATCTGCTGATGTTGATTTTATGACAATTGGGCAATATCTACAACCAACGCCAAAGCATCATCCTGTTGAGCGATTTGTTCCCCCTGATGAATTTGCAGGCTATGAAAAGATGGCCTATGGAAAAGGTTTCTTAATGGTATCAGCGAGCCCTTTAACGAGATCCTCTTATCATGCCGGTGACGATTTTAAAAAACTTCAAGCTGCACGGTTTGCAGCGCTTAAAAAGGCAGCTGCCAGTTAATATGACTCTGACGATTCAAAGAAGCCATATCTCGGATCATTCAATTGAAAAGGTTTATGGGGTTGTGGCAGATGTAGAGAGCTACCAGGATTTTATTCCCTGGTGTCAAAAGAGTGAAATTGTTTCAACGGACAGCAGTAACTTTTTTCAAGCCGATCTGAAGGTGGGACTGGGCCCTTTAAGTGAGACATATCGTTCCCATGTAACCTGTACGCCGCACTCAAAAATTCATGTTCTATGTAAAGAAAAACCCCTTAAATACCTGGAATCCACATGGACATTTGAGGACTTGCCAAATAATAAAACCAAAATTCAGTATGATATGCACTTAGCGCTTCAGTCATCCTTTTTTCAAGGTATGATAAAACGGGTTTTACAAGAGAGTGCGGACCAAATTTTTAAAGCCTTTGATCAAAGGTTAAACAGTCTTTAAAAGGAAAAATAAATGGCTACTTCATATCTTGAACCAATTTTACTAACCTATTCTATTTTTATGATGGGCGCAATCAGCCCTGGTCCAGATGCGATTGTTTTGTTGAAAACAGCTATTAGCAATGGCCGTAAAAAAGCCTACTTTGTTGCCCTGGGATTGGGCGTTAGTGTCTTTTTAATTACGCAATACACTTTGTTTGGGATGGGGTATGTTTTTGAAAAGGTGCCTTGGCTTATATACGTTATTCAATATGGTGGGAGCTTGTTTTTGCTTTATTTAGGAATTCAAAGCCTTCGTGCCTCAGGATCTTTTGATGTACAGGGAGGCAAAAAATCAGATCTTAAGCCAGCCATGGCCTTTCGTAATGGCTTGATGACTAACTTTTTAAATCCCTTTGCCATCCTGTACATCATTAGCTTGATGGCAGCACAAATACCGCCAGAAATGCCAGGGCTTTACAAAATTACTTTTGGGGTTGTGCTTGGTTTGTCATACGGTATATGGAACTCTGTATTATCCTTTATTCCAACAAACCGCTATTTAGGTGCCTTTTTCAACAAATATAATGGCATTTTTAGCAAAATATCAGGCGTTTTGTTGATATATATTGCGATAAGTAACGCTTTAAAGGTTATTTGATTACTTTATTGAATGCCTAACCTCAACCTCAACCAAGCGTTTGAGACTCGTTTAGTGCGACGAAAATCCAATAGATGATTTAAACCAAAGGTTTTTCGACCGTGTTTAATTGGAAAGGGCTTAACCTTTTTTCGCAGCTCAGGGTCCAAAAATTTTTCAAAGCCCTTTACTGTTGCTGGTTGTAGCGAGTATTGATAATTAATTGCTGCATTTTTTGGGTCTAACAGGAAGTTAATGAATTTATAGGCGTTTTCAGGGTTTGTTGCACCTTTAGGAATAACAATCATGTCTAACCATGTTGAAAATCCTTCAACGGGCTCTACATATGCGTAAGGACTTTTCTTTCCTTGTTTTTCAATTGTATGAATGGCTTTAATTGCTTCACCTGAAAAACATTGAATGACACAATATTTTTCACTTGCGATTGCGCTGACTATCGAATCTGCAGATGAGTCAAACTTTTTGACATAAGGAAATATGTCAAAAAGCCTGTCTGTTAAAGCATCAATCCTTTCCTTGGACCAGGGCTCTTCGCCTTTACCTAAATAGTGATATATGGATAAAAAAACCTCTAGTGGATCGTCAAGAAGTTGAACACCGCAATTGCTCAGTTTTTCAATATTTTTTTTATTATAAATCAAGGCCCAACTGTTTATAGGGAGTTTATCTTTTCCAAGAGCTGCTGCTATTTTTTCTTTGTTATAAACAAAGCCAACAGACCCCCAAGAGAGTGGAACGCCATTTTCAAGCGATAATCCATTTGATGTAAACATCTCTTTTATTTCGGGCAATATAAGAGATAAATTTGGGACTTCTTTGACTGTTATCGGCCTGAAAAGACCAAGTTCCATTTGTCTAAGATAGAAGGGCGATAGAGTAGGGGTGATGATATCAAAACCAGCTTCTCCTGTTAAAAGTTTGGACTCAATAGATTCATCACTATCCAGAAGATTAACCGTAACGGCAATGCCTGTTTCTTTTTGAAATTTTTCAATGAGTTTTGGATCAATGGTGCCGCTCCAAATCAAAATATTTAAGTTCTGAGAAGAAGCGTTTGCAAATAAGCTGGGCACAATAAGAAAAAAAATAAGAAGCAGGTGATACATGAAATTTACTCTTAATATAAATACTATACCCTGTATATCATATTTGCTTTTTTGAAGGGAGCTGATATTCTGCATCAGAGATGAACAGATGACTGCTGCATTATTGCAGAGGAAAGTCCGGGCTCCACCAGATAAAAGTGCCAGGTAACGCCTGGCGAGGGAAACCTCAGGGAAAGTGCCACAGAAAATAACCGCCTTTGGGTAAGGGTGAAAAGGTGTGGTAAGAGC
>DLRV01000011.1:0-13805 GCA_002500565.1 Holosporaceae bacterium UBA7879 | reverse complement strand
CAACAGAAAATATACCGCCTAATTGGGTAAGGGTGAAAAGGCGAGGTAAGAGCTCACCGCATTCATAACAATATGAATGGCATTGCAAACCCCACTTGGAGCAAGACCAAATAGAGAAAACATATAGCATATCTGGAGCTTGTTTTCTGGGTCGGTTGCAAGAGAAAAGCAGTGATGTTTTTCCTAGATGAATAGTCATCATGTGATATATTATATTGCAAACAGAACCCGGCTTATCGTTCATCTCGCTTTTAGGAGGCTACATGAGACTTTTTATTTTGACTTTAATTTTCGTGACATTGCATCTTAACGCTAGCGTTGGCAGTTTTTTCCGCAATATTGGTGATGTTGCAAACAAAAGTGCTGCTAATTCTGCAAAAGGGGGTAATGATGATTTAGCTGCATCCGTTGGAGCCGCTCTGGCAGAAAAATCTGGAGAAACGGGTGGTGTTCTTGGAACTTTAGAAGGATTGGGTGCCAGAGGACTTGATGTCAGGACTACCAGTCAAAGAGGCGCTTGGGGCAGAGCTGAATGCTGTCCTTGTAAAAATGAAGAAACTTACTAAAATCAACTCTAATTAATTTTAGAATAATCAAGCCCATCTAATACATAAATCGAATCAAGAATATTTTCTCGTACTTCTTTGCGGAATACATTAATTTCAGGCGACTGCATTATTGACGAAGGTATAAAAGCCTTTTTCACAATTAACTCGTCCAAAATCACACTATCGGCGCCTTCATGAATGAACGTCCGTTTAATGCTGAGATATTGATTATCAATTGAAACATCAAAAGTTTTACCGTTTGGAATCAAGTAATTTTTTAATCTTGTCTTTCTTACCAACGTTTTTGGTATACCTAATGAGAGATCATTTACTTGCCCTTCCGTATCATTAAGTATTTTTTCAAGGCTATTGTATTCAAGACTAATACCTGGACCCAAATTTGTTTTCTTAAAGAATTGTTTTTTTTGCATAGTGATTTGAATACTAATATCTTTTACAACTCTTGAATCTAGGGGAGGAAGCTTAATGCTAGCTTTATCTTCTTGCTTTAATGGTTCTGATAAAAGCAGATCAAAGAGATATTCTTCTAAGGATTTTTCTGACATATGCAGACTTAGGCCGGTAATATAAGCCGCATCTTGCCCTTTGACGGTGAAAAGCATTTGATGCTTGGCTGGTGTAACATTGAAAAAAATAGTGTGATCTAACCATAAGCCATTATTTTTTGGATTAACAGTAGGGCTGATTTGATATTTATCTTTATCAGAACCCCCAATGATCAGAACTGGACGATCTGCAATATCAGGAAAAATAGCGCCCGCCATACTGGTAGAATTTGTTGGATCAACCCAATACGTTTTTCCTGTGGGGCTGATAAGCTTTACAAATACATGATTAAATGATTGGAAAAGAGGATAGGTATAGGGAATGTTAATTTGGTCAAAGCCTCGGTGGACAAGAGGAAAACTTATCTTATAGCCCAATCTTTTTGCGATTGCCCCAAGCATAACAGAAAAATCTTTGCAATCACCCGTTTGCGTTTCAACAATTGTTTTTAAATCGCGCGGAAAGAATTGATTTTTTACAGTTCGCCAATCGCCGAGATAATGGAAAAATTTGATTAAATCAGACGTGATTTTATTAAGTTGATCTTCTTCATTCGTTACCTTCTTAGCATCATCAAAAATTTTTTGTAGAATTTGAGGGAGCGGTTGGCTTGCAACATCAAAATAGCCTGGTCGCATCCTTTCACTAAAGACATTCCAATCGCTGAGAGAAGAAATATCGACCCACGTTTGTTTTGTGGGATTTAATAGGGATCCTTCAGGCTCATTAACCGTTAGAGTTGTAAAATTAGATTTTGCAAGAGAAATAGAAAAGCCAGATAATGACTTTTCTGATGTTGTGTAAGTTGTTTTGATAACATCAAATGGATCGTTAACTTGCATATACAGAGGGATTTCGGTTTGAATGTTAACAACGCCATGATTCCATAAAGCTCCTTCACCAAACCTTAAATCAAATGATGCAAAATTAGGGAGTATTGCTTCAGAAACCTCCCGCGTATAAATGAGTTCAACTTTAGCGCCAACCGCCAATTTTGGAAAAGCAATGGATACTTTGTGGACTTCATCAAAGCCAAGTTCAGAGCCAGCAATAGCCTTATCAACCATGTTGCTTTTACTAACGGGATATACACGATCGCCAACGCTTGTTTGCGCTTTAACTATATTTATACGTTCTGAAGAGCCATTATAAAAAATAGGGTAAAGCGCCAGCTGTTCTCTGCCTTTATCATTAAGAAGGCTGAAAACTATATGCACACGCTCGGTGTAAGTACCGTCTTTTTTGATATTGATGTCTCTTTGAAAAAAGTCAACTGCAACTGGAATATCGCCGGGGCTTGCCCAACGTGCTTGGAGTAAAGAGGGCATCAATATGAGGCATGATAAAATAAGAAAGATAATAGAACGCATTTATAAATTACTTTGTTTTGTCTTAAGCTATCTCAAACACAAGTATTTTGCTATGTTAAACATATGAAAATTTGGGTTAGACGTTTATTAACGTATTCATGTTTTTTAGGTGTTATAGGCTTAGGTGTTTACCTGATTTTATCGGCATTTAATGATAACGTGATGTACTATTTAACGCCGGCTGACCTTTTAGATAGATATTCAGAAAAAGATTTATCCAGAGCTAGATTAGGTGGATATGTCTTAAAAGGCTCAATTAAAAGACAATCTAACCATAATGTTTCTTTTATTCTGAATCATAACTCTAAAAATATACATGTTGAATTTAACGGATTCATTCCAACTCTTTTTAAAGAGGGAAAAATGGCGGTTGTGATAGGCAGATGGTCTAGCCACCAAAAGAAATTTTATGCATCAAGTATACTGGCAAAGCATGATGAAAATTATAAACCTCCAACAAAACGATGATTGAATTAGGATTTTTTAGCTTCATCACATCATTGGTTCTTTGCTTTTTAGGGGCTATACCAATTTTGCGTTACAAGCTTATAAACTTTAACAACTATAATTGGTTAATTTCTGGACAGCTCAGCTTTTCCTATCTATCAATACTTTGTCTCATTTGGGCACATATCACTTCTGACTTTTCGGTCAAGGTGGTTGCCAACCATAGCCATAGCTTAATGTCTTTATTTTATAAATTGACCAGTGTTTGGGGACACCATGAGGGCTCTGTTTTCTTCAATTTTTTTATGATTTCCCTTGTTTCGTGGATTTTTTTGATAGTTGAGAGAAAAATCCCGCGTAAGATGATGCACTCAATTCAATCTGTCCAATGCCTTATCCTATTTTTAATAGGTACATATATACTTTTTACTGCAAACCCCTTTGAGCGCTTGCTTCCCTTTCCAAGGGAAGGGTATGGCTTGAATCCACTTCTTCATGACCCTGGGTTGGCATATCATCCGCCAATATTATTCAGTGGCAGCTGTTTGTTGACAATCGTTTACTCTCTTGCGGTGACGAGTTGTTATTATGAAAACATACCAAAAAGAATTATCCGAAGATGGTCATTGCTTGCCTTTGGTTTTTTAACATTTGGCATAAGCCTAGGAAGTTTTTGGGCTTATTACGTGCTTGGATGGGGTGGTTGGTGGTTTTGGGACCCAGTTGAGGCTTTATCCTTAGCGCCATGGCTAATTTTACTTATAAGTATCCACTCTATTGGATTAAAAGACAGTCATAGATTTACTGCTTGTTTTAATATGCTAGCTTTGGTTTTCTTTTTACTATCAACATTGATCATCCGATCTGGAATTTTAACTTCTGTGCATAATTTTGCTGTTGATGATATTGGCTTTTTTTATCTTTTAAGTGTGATTTTGATCCTGCTATTGCTTGGAATGCATAAGTTTTTTTTATACACAAATAAAAGGCAAACAAACTTCACTTCACAAAAAGATAAAATATTACTTCTACATATGATTTTTGTTACCTATGCATTACTTGTGGTTTTGTTGGGCGTTTTGGGACCTGTTATTTATAAGTTTTTATGGCAAGAAAATATGTCGCTTGGACCGCGTTATTTCAGCACATTGCTTTTACCAGCTTTCTATATATGGATTTTATTACTGCTTTATTATTACCTAGCTTTATTTAGCAATAAGTTTCGGATTTTAAGCTTGGTAATGTTTTCTTTATCTATCTTAAGTGGATTATGCATTTATCTAACTTATGCTCAAAGTCAAAACTCCATTGTCGATATCGCATCCGGATCATTTATGATTGGCTTGGGCATTGCTGTTTGTTTAAGCTCAATCATTTCAGTTATTATCCAATTAATAAGAAAAATTAATATACATATACCTCAGTTCTTGAGTCATTTAGGATTAGGTATTTTTATTATTGGACTTGCCTCTGGATATTATCTTGAAACAGAAAGCTTTAAAAACATTGGAGAAAAGCAGAGCATTTGCATATTGGGAGATAGGTACAAGCTTGAATCAGTTTACAAAACGCCTAAACTTAATTCCTTGTCAACAGTTGCTGAGCTTTTAATGTTAGATTCAAATAAGGGTTTTCATAAAAAGGCCAGGCCAGAACGGCGATATTTTTATTATTCAGATTCATTTTATCCTGTTTCTGATATGCTGTTTAAAAGGTTGATTGTTCACCAAATAACTTTGGGAGAAGCTAACAAAGATGGAACATGGCAAATCAGAGTAAAGAAAAGCCCTTTGTTGCTATTAGCATGGGTTAGTGGTGTTTTTATTTTTGTAGGATGTTCAGTCGGTTTTTTTAGGAGAGGGGAGCAGGAAAAATGAAAAATAATAAAATGCTTTTAGTGATTATAGCGACGGTTACTTTAGTTTTGCTAACGTGGGGCGTTCACCAACTAAGAGATACTAAATCAAAAAATATTCCTAAGGGGGATTTATTACAAACCCTTTCCATATCTGATGCTGAGTTTTTGAAGCCTGGCATTCAGAAAATCCATGGTCCATGCTTGGTTCTGTTTATTGCCTCTTGGTGTCCGCATTGCAAAGATATCTTGACTGAATTAAAGAATACTCATTTACCTGTCTTTATTATTCTTTATCATGATAAAAATCCTATTACAGAAGAGCAAAAAGCTATTGCAACTGGAGTTTTCAGAGACATATCCCTAACAATATCACCAAAATGGCATGTGAAATCCATCCCCAGTGTCTTTGTCGTAAATACTGATGGGGAAGTTGTTAAAAAATTTGATGGTTCTTTCCGAACTAAGAATAAAGTGAATTTCATGGCAGCTGTTGAGGCAGTTAAAAATGATAAGCAGTGAGCAGGAATTTTTAAAAATTGGCAAGCAAATTAAATGTCCAGAGTGTGCTGGTCAAACTATTGATACATCTACTACCCCTTTATCAATTGAGTTAAAAAAATATGTTGTTAACCAACTCAACCAAGGCGCCAAATCTGAAAATATCATATCTGAAATAAAGAAAAAATATGGTGAAGATATTTTTGTGGATTCCAGTTTTTCAATTGCGTCTTCATTTATCTGGATTGCTCCTGTATTTTTTATTTTTTTTATACTCTTTTTAGTCCGCAAGAAAAAATGGCTCTAATATTACCCAGCATCGCTTTACTGCTAGCTGTTTTATGGCAAGTGTTTAAAAGCCATAAGTCAAACATTAGGCTTTTTTTAACGCTGGCTGTAGGGCTATTTACAGTTTTTACGTATTTTTTATTGGGCAACCCCGGTTTGCCTGATTTTCCTTATCACGCTCTTCATAGTAAGAATGCAAATCAATTTTCATCTCTTATTAAAAAACAAGAAGAAACGATTAAAAACTTAAAGTTAAGACCTCTAAATATAAATTTGTGGGAAGAGTTAGCAAAGACATATGCAGCGCTCAATCAACCAAAGGCTGCAAAACATATTAGAAGCTATATCTTCTATCTTGAAAGGGGTTAACTTACCTTCTGGAGCTTCATATAACGGGCATAACCGCCATACAGTGACATATCGTCTATGACTGTAAAGTTTTTTGAATTGACGAGTATATCAAACGTTTGTTGACGGTAAGACACATGAAAAAAGCTTAACCATTTATCATGTAACTTGCGAATAAGAGATGGCCATTTATTAAAGTCGTAGAAATCAATGATATATAAATGACCATTTTCATTTAAATTATCTGATATGGCTTTGAGAGTTCCTTTTGTATCAGGAATCATGGACAGACTATAGGAGCAAAAAGCTGCTTCAAATTTTGGAAAATAATTTGCTTTGCCATCAAATTTCTCTGCCGCTTCACAGATAAAATGTAAATGTGTGTCTGAGAAACGTTTTCTGACCTCGGCCTGATATAATAAAGAGTCACAAATGTCACACCCAACTAATAGAGCGGGGGGCTGTGCGTTGCTCATATATTTTTTAAGTTGAAAAAGATTTCTACCTGTTCCACAGCCCATTTCCAGAACGGAGCTTGGATTGTCATGGGCTATTTTTTCCAAAAGAAAATCTCTACCAAGTAAATAAAACTTACGGGTCAAGTTATAAAAAGGCGACTGAAATTTGTAGATGTTGTTCATCAGGGATTTATGTTTAGATGACATTATCAGCTCCTTAACTTTTAACTTCATAACAATGGAACCCACCATATACTTTTAATCGATCTTTTTTAAAGAGATTTTCTGATAGTTCCTTATGATAGCAAAGCTTACCATATAGTTCAGGAGGTATTTGATCTTGTAGATATGACTTGAGCGTTCCAGTTCTGAAGATGATTCTTGCACCAGTGCCACCAACGCGAATAATATTCTCCCACAAGGTTGTAATATCCTGGTTGCTCATCCATTCTTGCGCATCTAACAATACAAATCGATTATAATCACCGGGCTTTGCGTCTGTAACTTTTTTAACAATTGAACCATGTTCGTGATTAAGCTTTTCAGCAATAAGCTGACTCTGGGTATCTTGAAAATACCTTTCTTGAAGATACATGGGCAAGGCATCTTGTGAGTCCAAGTTATATCGTGCCAGCAGTATCTGCCAAGCAAAATAATTTCGATAACAAGGTGTGTCTGTTAGTGTCTGCCTAACACGCTGAATAAAAAGCTCTTTTAAGGTTTGATTTGTTTCATTTTGTAAAATTTTAATTTGGTTTGGATGAACCCCTAAAAAAGCGCATAAGGAGGGGATCTTAAACAAAAAGTGGCGCCAACGTTTTAGAATTTTCGGCAAAAGAACTTGATCAAAGTATTCAGATTGCTTTTTTACATCATTAAACTTAAGGAATTCCTCAACATTTTTTTGATTTATGCCCAACAATGGAAAAACTTTTCTACCAACCAATGAGGCTTTACTGGCTGGATAAAATCCTTTTTCAAAGATATCTATTCTTTTTTTGTATTTTTTCCAAAGCTGTTGCATGGGGCTTTGCCAATACTTTTGCTCATCATCAGAGAGATTTGGGGCAATAAATTTATTATAAAATTCTATATTCTCTTCACCTTTACCAACAGCCATGAAATTAAAAAGATCTTGATAGGTTGGGGCAAGTTTAACTGCCGCTGCTCTAATTTTAGCTATATTCAAATGATCTTGCTGAATATCAACCAAAGTAACACTTTCAGGGGATTGCGTTAAATAATTTAGGCCATTACATCCGCCTGAACTGATAGCTAGAATCTTAGAATTCTTATCAACATTTAATGCTGCAAGATCAATTTCAGGATCTTCCCATATTTGATTGTATAAGATGCCTTGAAATGCCTTAGAAAAAAATTGCAGATGTGGAAGAAACCGCAAACGACGGCCTGAATAAATAGCTCTTTTAAGAGGCGATGTAGATACAGTTTTTCCCATATTCTCTAGAAAAATATGTTCAGATCATTAGCTGATTTGCCAACAACATGCAACTAGAAGATTCTAACTACTATTAAGCGTTATTTATATCTTTCTATATTTTTTAGAGTGACTGTGTAGTGTCGGTTTTTTTTATTAAAATATTCTCTAAATAGTAACAGCGTTGGGAGTAGAGGGTTTAGAAGTGCACAAAAATAAAATAAGAATGAATTTTTTGCCTTTATTTCCAGTTCAATGATGTTCGCTTTTGCGCGAACAGCCATATCAAGAAGATTTTGATTCCATGATCCTTCAACGATTCTCATTTTTTTCCAACTAAACCTTGCAACTTCTCCAGATGGAAAGGCAGCTAAAGTTAAATTTTTATTGAGAGCTCCCATAATAGAACGCACGGCATTAATACGCTTATGCGGATCATCGGAATACACATCTACAGGTATGACGAGTTGCTCAACGTCTGGAATAATTTTAATGAAGTCATTTGCAAGAAATCTAAAATCAAATCCTGCTTTATGCAAAAGATCGATGAGAATAAAGACCTCAAGAAAACCCGTCGCATGATTACAAACAACAAGGTTTTTTTGACTAACATAAGGTTGAAGTTGACCTAAGTCAAAATCGTAAGTAATGTTTATATGCTTTAAAGCATATGCTGAGTTTTCTGCAATTAATGGGGACTTGCTTTTTGCTAGGCTAACAAGGTTATCTGCTTTATATAAACAGAGGAATCTAGCAACTTGCTTAAACAGGCTTTTTGGAAGCTTTAGACCCATGCTCTGCATGACTTGATCAAATTTTACAACTTTAAAGGACATATTTTTTTTTCGGTTATCATAATGAATTCAACAAAACCATCACAAGACATTAATACCGGCCTTTTAGATATTTACAATAAAATCTCTATTTATGACTGCAAATGGGACGAAATTGAGCCTAGTTTAAAAAAAGAAATTTGCCAACTTAGAACACAAGCTTTTGGTAATTACACCGATGCGACAGAGGATATTGATCAATATGATCCGCTGTATCGTCATGTTTATTTGTATAATAACGAAACCCAAAAAATTCTTGGATACTATAGAATGGGTCTGACATCAGATCTTAAAAAAGTGGGATATAGTCAATTTTACATCTCCTCTCTCTACGAGATAGATCCCATTTTTTTTGAGCAAAATCCAAATTCTGCTGAAATGGGAAGATTTATTATTGATCAGGAGGCTGCAGATAAACAGTTTCTGATGCCCTTGTTATGGAAGAGTTTGCATAGATTTGCAACAAAGCACCAGCTCGATTTCTACTTTGGCATGGTTACACTTAGCTCTGAGTTTCACGAACAATCAATTCGTAAAATGGCGGCTTTTATGCGAAAGAATGCTTATGATGCAAGCAAGGCACAGTTTTTTAAAGCAAAATACCCTCTAGATTTAACAGAAGAAGAAATAACGGCCAGCAATAGCAATATTGTAAATTTACAAAACGAGATTAAAGAGATTGAAGGTGAAGAGGGGGCGCAGGTTCCTGTAATGTATAGAACCTATATGTCATATGGTGATGCAAAATATATCTCTGCTGGTTATGATCCTGATTTTGATAATTCAGTCGATATCATTATTACTGGTCACCCATATACACCTATCGTTGAAAAGATTATTCAGAAATTCTAAAAATAATTCTCCTTAATAGAGTGATATGTTTTAATAGTTGTTATGTCTCAATCATCACTCGAAAATGGCATTAAACTTATCAAGCAAAAAGCGAAGACTGTTTCAGATGATCCAGGTGTGTATCGCATGCTATCTGAAGACAGAGAAGTTTTATACGTTGGGAAAGCTAAAAGCATTCCAAAACGCATACTGAGCTACACACAAGTTTCAGGCCTACCAACACGACTCCAAAGAATGGTTGCTTTGACGGTTGATATGGAGTTCATTATCACCAAAAGCGAGGAAGAGGCCTTGCTCCTTGAAGCGCAACTTATCAAAAAACTGAAGCCTCGGTTTAATATTTTACTGCGTGATGATAAATCGTTCCCTTATATCTTGCTTCGTGATCATGAACAGGCCCCGCAACTCGTAAAATTCAGAGGCAGGCCAAAAACCGATACTAAAGACATATATTTTGGCCCCTTTGCTTCAAATAGGGCTATTTATCAAACAACTGAAACCTTGACACGTCTTTTTAAATTACGCACATGCTCTGATCATACGTTTAAAAATCGCACACGGCCCTGCCTGCAATATCATATAAAAAGATGTTCAGCGCCTTGTGTAAACTACATTAGTCATGACGAATATTTAAAAAATGTTCAATATGCAATGGATTTTTTACGAGGGAAAACAAGGGATATTCAGCGGAATCTCGAGCAAGATATGTTAGAAGCCAGTCAATCTGAAAACTATGAACAAGCCGCTATTTATCGCGATCATATAAAATCTTTAAATCAAATACAGCAACAAACCCAAGAATTAGGCCCATCCTTAATGATTGCAGACATCTTTGCAATATATCGTGAGCAAGATCGTTGCTGTATTCAGGTGTTTTTTTACCGGCATGGAACGTCTTATGGTAATCGCTCTTACTTTCCCAAGCATGATAAAGACCAGAGTACGCAAGAGATTCTTGGAACTTTTATTGCCCAATTTTATCAATCAAAACCAGTTCCAGAAAATGTTTATGTTTCGACTGAAACCAGTGAAATGGAGCTTTTGCAGAAAGCTCTTAATTCTATAGCAGAAAAGAAAGTTCAGTTGAAGGTACCTCAAAGAGGACCTGCTAAGGATCTTGTAGACCAAGCGGTTTTGAATGCTAAAAAAGCCCTTGAACGCCATCATCTAGAGCAGTTATCGAATAAGAAAATTTTACAGCAGTTACAAGACTATTTTAATTTACCGAAGTTACCTGAAAGAATTGAGATCTATGATAACAGCCATCTACAAGGGACAAATGCCTACGGAACAATGGTTGTTTCTGGTCCAAACGGCTTTGATAAGAAAAGCTACAGGCAATATAAAATAAAATCACAAAGCGGCTTAATTGGAGACGATTA
The DNA here is from genome assembly GCA_002500565.1 of Holosporaceae bacterium UBA7879. Classification (GTDB taxonomy): domain Bacteria; phylum Pseudomonadota; class Alphaproteobacteria; order UBA7879; family UBA7879; genus UBA7879. The sequence goes on along the minus strand of DLRV01000011.1, from coordinate 2,918 downwards.
TGGTATGATGACCGAAGTCTTCCAAAGAAGGTTTCGCTCTGTAAAGCAAGCCGATATGCCTGATTTAATACTTGTTGATGGAGGGAAAGGGCAGTTAAATATGGCCTTAAATGTATTGAATGAATACGAACTTTCAACAGTATGCGTAGGCGTTGCTAAGGGTGAAGAGCGCAACGCAGGTAAAGAGACTTTGTTTTTTGATGATGGGACCAGTAAGTTAATTGAGCAAAGCTCCCCCGTGGCCTACTTTATTCAACGTTTGCGCGATGAAGCACATCGATATGCAATTGGTACACATCGCAAAGGCAGAACAAAAAAAATGACACAGTCCAGCCTTTTGGATCTGCCTGGAGTAGGGGCCAAGCGCAAGAAGGCTCTAATGGTTTATTTTGGCAGTCATGATGCTATTAAACGGGCAGGGGTCAGGGATTATGAAAAAGTTCCAGGAATAAGTAAGGCGCTTGCACAGTCTATATATGAATTTTATAGATCATGAGTAAGATTAGCCTTTAAAGACTGATGAATTAAGAAAATTTTCTGCTTCCTGGTTGATTTGACCAAGCTCAGATTCAACTTTTCCAAGGCCCATATAAGGAATGCGCATGCGCGGATTCCCCTTTAATTTTTTCTTATGCTTATCCATAAAGTGCCAATAAAGGTAATTGAATGGGCAAGCGTCTTTACCTGTTCTTTTTTTCACGTCATATTTGCAATTCTTACAGTAGTCAGACATGCGGTTAATATAGGAACCACTGGAAACATATGGCTTGGTCGACAAAACACCGCCATCGGCAAAAAGCCCCATACCATGGGTGTTTGGAAGCTGAACCCACTCGAATGCGTCAATGTAAACGACGTAGTACCATTCATTAACTTCAGCGGGATTAATTTCTGCAAGCGTAGCAAAATTAGCCGTGATCATAAGGCGTTGGATATGATGCGCGTAGGCATGATCAATGGTATTTTGAATGGATTGCTTCAAACAATTCATGTCTGTGTCAGCGGTCCAGTAAAAAGAGGGAAGTTTTCTTTTGCTATTAAAGAAATTACTTTCATCATAGCCAGGCATTTTTAGCCAATAGACGCCACGCATGTACTCACGCCATCCAAGAATTTGCCTAATGAATCCTTCTACACTATTAAGTGGTAATTTTTCTTTATAATAGGCTTTCTCAACTTCCTGGCAGATTTCTAAAGGGTCTAATAATCCTACATTCATATATTGTGAAAGCAAGCTATGGTGAATAAAAGCATGCTGTTCACTCATAGCATCCTGATAATCACCAAAATAAGGTAAATGATCTTTAATAAATGCTTTTAAATGCTGCTTGGCTTCAGTACGCGTAACGCCCCAATTAAAACCATTGGAGTTACCAAGATGGGTTGAAAAATTCTTTTCAACAAAGTTGATAACTTTTTTGGTTTCAGTTGATGGTGAAAAAGATTTATGGGAACTGGGTTTATAATCTTTAGGCAAGGGCTTACGATTATCATGATCATGATTCCACTTGCCATTAATCGGCTTATCACCATCCATTAAAATATTTTGATTCGAGCGCATACGCCTGTAAAAGTTTTCCATCAAAAGTGATTTTTGATTTCTGGCCCATTCAGAGAAATCTTCGGTAGAGCAAATAAATTTAGGATCTGCAAAGCACTCTGATTCAATTTTGAGTAAATTCAATGCTTTTTCTAAATCATTCTTCAAGTGCCATTCAGAAGGCTCAAAATAATAAATTTTTGCAATTTTTGACTCTTTAACCACGCGCTTGAGTTCATCAACCCATGAACCATCACTTAATGAGTCTTCAAGAGGTTGGAAGATGACTTTGTACTTTTTATCTTTTAGTTCTTGTGCATATGCGGATTGAGCAGCCCATAGAAAAGATAACTTTTTCTTATGATTTTTTTTGTGGCGTGCCGTTGATAAATGACTGATCAGATATATTTTTGATGGATTGCAATGGACTGAAATTATTTTTGGATCATAAAGCTGATCCCAAAAGAGAAGAAGAAGTGATTGAGGCATAAAAAGGATACTAACCTAAATATGGTTAAATAGGAACACAAGCAAGATCAGTATTCATATTTTTTCGAAAACAAGTCAATTGCTGTTAATATAAATTTAATTTTTAAGTATTGAAAAGTACTGGATCAATACCTATATCTACTTCAAAGCAGTATTTGTAAATTTTTTAATGAGGGCCATAAAAATGAAATTGATTTTATCTATACAGCTCACTAATTAATTTCGGGCTGGCCTAGATAAGGGAGTCATTTAAGTTATTAATGGGTTAGAATATACATTATCCGAGCTGTCTCTTCTGCCACAAATTTTAAAACTTTAAAAGAACAGCCTAAATGAGTTTACAAAACAACTAATTCAAAATAAGGATTCTTATTTTGAAGATAAACAAAACACATAACCCGTTTCAACATCGTTTGCATGGCCTGAGTAAGAGACTTTTTTACTTATATGTTTTCCATAATATATATTATAAATTTATCTGAGCTAATCTACAATGATTCGCCATGCTTGATGTCATAAACTGCTTCTCAAGGCACCTTTGAGTATTTCTTTCAAGCTTTCACAACCAATCTAACTTAGTACATGTTACCAAGAAGACCCCAGACCCAGTTTTTTTTCGGTAATGCCCATACTGGCAAAGAAGTCCAACAAGCTTGTTCTGAACTTGCTCGCGTGATAATTGGCTTTTGTGCCTTTATGCTTATGGTGAAATGAAAACGTAATTTTCTCCTCTGGGTTTTCTTGATAGTGCATAATATAACCCGAACTTGTACGTTTTACTTCACATCCTAAATCTTGACACGCAAATAAAAGCTCTTTGTCTGTTAGGTTTTTAGCTGCATTACCGCCCGTGAAAAAATCCAATAAAAAAATTTGGGGCTGTACCAGA
>DLRV01000025.1 GCA_002500565.1 Holosporaceae bacterium UBA7879 | reverse complement strand
CGAATCCCACTCTCTCCGCCACTTAACTTCTACAACCCTGCCGCCGTGGCTCAGTGGTAGAGCGCACCCTTGGTAAGGGTGAGGTCGAGAGTTCAATTCTCTCCGGCGGCACCACTTTTATCAGAACCCAAGAAAAATCTATAAGCGATGATTGCTAGAGCAACAATACAACAATGCACAATTGGCAATGCATGTGTCGTCCCATCATGAACCAAACTAATCAGAATAGAAGCCAAATTGGCAACCATAAAATACCCTAAAGTAAATACCGCAGAAACCGTCGCAGCTTGTTGCGGATGTTTATGAGAAATACCAAAGATAGCATTTGGACCAATCACACCGCCCATCAACCCCATAAGACAAATCAAAATAGTATTACAAACCAGGCCAAAATGTCCCATTGATGGACTTGTCAAACCGATAATAGAGATCAATAGGTAAAAAATCGAGACACTAACCCAACCACGAATTGCCCACATAATAATTGAAAGGCTCTTAACGCCTTGCTTAAGCATGCGCTTTGAAAAAAAACCGCCTACAGCCGACATCAATGCAATACCAGCCCCCAAAACACCAAATTGTCCTGGGCTGAAGCCAAACAATTTAATGAAAATAAAACTGGTTTCTGCTGCATTTACAGTTGTAACCGACATTGCACAACCCATAAGCAGAAAAAAACCTATAAACTCTCTGTCTTTTGAAAGCAGCTTAATAACAGAATGAAGCTTAATTTCTGCCGGCTTACTCTTTTTATTTTGTGTTTCTTTTACTCTCAGAAAAAAATAACCCGTAAAGAGAGAAAGGGTTGAAACCGAGAAAAAGAAAATCATACGCCAGTGAAAAACTTCATCAATCACACCCCCTAAAAAAGGCCCAAGCGCTGGAACAAGTGGTACAAGCATGCCCATTGTTGCATAAACTTGTGCTCTTTTTTCACCTTCATAAACGTCACGTGCTAAGGTTTGCACAAGCACAGATGCAGCACTTGAGCCAATCCCCTGTATAAATCGGCCAATAAAAAAGATTTCATAGCTCCAAGCTGAAAAACAAAAAACGGCGCCAATAATTGTTATCAGGGAGCTTGCCAAAAAAGCATTTCGCCGGCCGAATTGATCCGCTATATACCCCCAGATTAAAAAAGTTAAACATACAGCCGTTAAATAAACCGTAATAGATAGCTGAACAACGTTTGCTGTAACACCAAAATCCATGCTTATCTGGGGCAGTGCCGGCATAAAAATTGTATCGCAGAGTCTTGTTAGGCCAATAATTAAAACAAGTGTTAAAATTGAAGGGGACTTTAAATCTTTCTTAAAAAAGTTTGGCCAAGACATATAGAACCAAATTTATTTGCTGATTTTATCATATGCAACCTCACGGCGCAGGCAAAAAAATACGGGAATATTAATCATCATCAACAAACCCCCGGCAATATTCATAATTATCAATGCGTAAGAGGCATCAAAAAATGAAAAAAACACAAAAGCAACCAATGCGTATCCATAATATAGAAGTGGGCCGTACTTTGGCATCACATATTGAGCAGACTTTAAGCCCGCACATAAATAGGGCAGAAGCGTTGAGTACCCCAAGGCAAAGAGAAAAATCGGCATAAAGTAATCCATTAAAGGAAAGTGTCGGCTCAGCGCCACTTGGACCATTTGCTCACCTGAAATATTTTCAGTCCAAACCCCCGTTAAAGTAATGAGCAAAACTGTGCATGTACAAACAATGAATGTATCTAAAAAGATTCCAAATATGGTCAAGTTAGCCTGCCTTCTTGGTGATTTATCACGTGTCTCTGCTTGCATCATCGATGCATACCCAATTCCAACATCCCCAGAATAAGCCGCACTTGAAAAGCCTTTGGCTAACACCATCAAAAAGCTACTTCCAGCAAACCCGCCTATAGCAGCATGCCCATTAAAAGCTGAATAAAATATTGTCTTAAGCAAATGCGGAACTTCGTGAATAGATCCAATTAAGATCCATAATGTCATTAGCATAAAAACAATAACAAAGCAGGGAATCAAAAAACTACTAATGGCACCAATACGATTAACCCCACCATATACACCCCAGAAAACCGCCAAAACTAGACCAAAAGTCACCCAATGCCCCGACAAATCAAAATTGTTCGTCAAAGTTTGCTTTACGACAGAAAACATAAAAATTTCAACACCATAAATTGCCATTAATAGGGCAACGATACTTGCTAGAACGCTAAGATTTGGAAAGGCCTTCTGGATAATATACATTGGGCCACCTTGATATATTTTTCCGTTTTGGACTCTATATTTAATGCCAAGGTAAACTTCTGTGTATTTGATAATCATCCCTAGCAGCGCTACGACCCAAATCCACAGAAGCGCTCCCGGACCGCCAATTTTAATCGCCATCGAAATAGTGACCAAGTTTCCAACACCAATACATCCACCTATTGATGCAAAAAAAGCCCGCAAGGAAGAAATGCCTGGGCTATCTAGAGCTAGTTTTTTCTCGAGTTGACGCTCAACCTTGCTAAAGGAACGCACAAATTCTTTAACAATTTCCGGGAAATTAGTTATCTGATACCAATTGCATCGAAAGCTCAAAAATAAACCAACGATAAGTATGAAGGCAGTCCCTAAGTACCCCCACAAAAGGGTATTAAACGTATCAAGTCCTGAAAAAATTTGTTCAATCATATCATTACTAAAAATTTAGAATTCTTTCTATCATGGCTATTGGTGAAAAAAAACAAAAACTCATACATACCTCCTTCATGCGCAAATTTATTTGACAGAACATTTATCCATGCTTAGTGTTTGTAAAGTTAACGCGTGAAGTAAATGGCTTCGAAGCACACAAACGCTCTTTCTCCCTACCCCTCTGGTAGCCTTAACGAACTCCTTGTCATTTCCCTGCCTCTTATGCTTGTCGCCTTCTCCACACAGTTTATGCTGTTTTGTGATCGCATGATTCTGACAAGTTATTCCACACTGGCTATGAGTAGTGCTTGTAATGCGGGTACGCTTTTTTCTTCATTTCAAATGGTAATGATTTCCATAGCAGGGATTGCTGAAATATTTGTTGGGCAGTTTAACGGGCTTAAGAAATATAAATTCATTGGCATTCCCGTCTGGCAAATGATTTGGTTTTCATTAGCTGCCGGTGCTTTTTTAATTCCCTTGGGTATAACAATAGCACCATATATTATGGCTCAAAGCTTTAGACTTGAAGGCTTGCCTTATTTCAATACGCTGATTTTGTTTTTGCCTCTTCAAGGTATAACCGCTGCCCTCACTTCATTCTTCATAGGAAGGGGCCATGTTAGATTGATTACAACTGTCACCATCATCGGCGATTTGATCAATATTATTCTTGATATTATTTTAATCTATGGTGTTGAAGGATACATCCCAAGCATGGGCGTAAAAGGAAGTGCTATTGCAACAAACATTGCTCAGTCAGTTATTGTCCTCACTCTGTTTTTTTATTTTCTCCAGAAAAAGAACATCCACCGATTCGCAACCAATCGCCTGAAGTACAATGATAAATTCATGAAAGGCTGTTTAAAACTTGGCATTCCCAGCGCAGCCGCTCACTTTATTGAGTACATGGCATGGACACTATTATTCGTGATAGTTTCATGGGAAAGCGATGACCACGCAATGATTCTTGCTATTGGCCAAAGCATCTTTCTTGTCTTTCAGTTTATGTCTGAAGGGCTTAGCAAAGCTATGACAGCCGTTGTTTCAAACTTTATTGGCCGTGGAAAAAAGAAACTTATCCCAAAATCTCTTAAATCTGCTTTTTTTATACATATTTTTATTATGGCAATTGTGGCTATTCCTGCTTTTATTTTTCCGGAGGAAATTGCCAAAATTTTCATCAAAAATGTTACGTATGAACAATTCATTACCATGAAAAAAACCATCCACCAAAGCCTCGCATGGATATGGATTTATCTCTTAATAGATGGTTTCGTCTGGGTCATTATTGGTGTCTTAACAGCTGGTGGAGACACACTCTTCATCCTTCTTGCTTCAGCTATATCAGTCTGGTTTGCAGCTATTTTGCCCGCTTATCTCATCGTCGAATTCAGCACATGCTCCCTGTCTGTTAGCTGGAAGATCACGGCATTTTTTGGTCTTGTAAATCTACTTATTTATGGCTGGCGATACATATCTGGCAACTGGATTCATTTAAATTTGTCACAAGAAAGCCAAGTGAAACGCTTAATTGAAAGCTCTAAATAACCTGATCAAGTTGCAGCAAATCGAAACCATGAAGAAGGCAACGCTAAAAAATAAACAGCCGCTAAAAAAATGGCAATGATTAATGCCCAAAGAACGGGATTAATCCAACCCATTTTTTTCGGGGCAATATTATCATTTGCAGACAGCTTAACTTGCTTAATTTTTTTCATGAAAGCATTACTAAGAAATGCGGGACCAAAAGTCAACGATCATTCATTTTGATGAAAGGTCTTTCAGCCGGACCGATATAGAGCTGTCTTGGTCTACCAATACGCATATCAGGATCATCAATCATTTCCAACCATTGAGCAACCCAACCAACGGTGCGTGCCAAGCAAAAGAAAACAGTGAACATACTTGTTGGCACATTCATCGCGCGCAAGATAATTCCAGAATAAAAGTCAACGTTTGGATACAGCTTTCTTTCAATAAAGTAATCCTCTTCCAAAGCAAGCCTCTCAAGCTCCATAGCTACTTCCAAGAGTGGGTCCTCTATCCCTAATTTTGCCAGAATTTCATGAACGCTCTCTTTTAAAACCTCAGCACGAGGATCATAGTTCTTATAAACACGGTGGCCAAAACCCATCAAACGCTCTTTTTTATTTTTCACCTTATCAACAAAAGTCCGAATGCCTTCTTTGCCTTCAATTTTTTGCAACATGCGAAGGACTGCTTCATTTGCCCCGCCATGTGAAGGGCCCCAAAGCGCCGAAATTCCCGCAGATATACATGCAAAAGGATTGGCCCCTGTTGACCCAGCAAGCCTAACCGTCGACGTTGATGCATTCTGTTCATGATCGGCATGCAATATAAATATCTGATCCAAAGCTCTGGCCATAATTGGGTCAATTTCATATTGCTCAGCAGGATGCGAGAACATCATTTGGATAAAGTTTGATGTGTAATCGAGATTGTTTTTAGGATAAACAAATGGCTGCCCAATAGAATACTTATAGGCCATGGCAGAGATCGTTGGAATTTTAGCAATGAGCCGATAGCAAGAACGCAAGCGATGCTCTGGATTGTTCATATCGAGGCTATCGTGATAAAAGGCAGACAATGCACCAACCCCCGCAACCATAATCGCCATCGGGTGTGCATCCCGCCTAAACCCACTAAAGAAGTTTCTAAACTGTTCGTGCAACAGTGTATGGCTCTTTATCTCATTTGAAAAATCTTGGCTTTTAGAATTGTTAGGTAAATCGCCAAAAAGCAAAAGATAGGCCACCTCCATAAATCTACAATTTCTAGCCAGTTCTTTTACATCATAGCCACGGTATAAAAGTTTCCCCTCATCTCCATCAATAAATGTTATGGCTGATTCACAACTTGCTGTTGATAAAAACCCTGGATCATATGTGAACATGCCAGTCTCTTTGTAAAAAGACCTGATATCAACAACACTTGGGCCGAGTGTCCCTTCAAGAACATCAAAACCATTTTCTTTTTGTAGCAGCTCTATACTCTTTTTTGGTTTTCGTTCTTCACAATTATTTTCAGTCATCTAACCCCTCTAACTTCTAATCAGACTAAATAGAATACGCCTATTCAGCAAGCGAATGTTGGATGCGTTTTTTTATTGCGTTCAAAAGACACAATGCCATACTTAATGTTATTATGGTGAGGTATCTAAGTATGACAATAACGAACAAAACTAAATTAGCCGCTTTTTTACTAATTCTATCAGCCTTTAGCTCAACATTCTGTAAAACAGTTTCTGACAGCGCTTGCTCTCCTGCCCTTGCAAATCTAAAAGCACTGGATCAAAAAGTACGCAATGAAACCTTATTAGAATCCATCGGCCTTCTTTTAGTCATGTCAAAGAAAACACTCAAGACACGGATAGAACAAATTCCAAAAAAAGAATTACAATCAATTCTTCCACGTATTGAGACTATTACCGCTCGTCTTGAAGAAGCAAAAGAAGATGAACAGGTTCCAACTAGAATTAAAGAATCTATCGATGATGAACTTCTGGGGCGCATAAAATATATAAAAAATCGCATTAAAGAAATTCTCAGACAATACCACTCCGGAGAAAGAGGCAGCACCACATCTAAATTTGGACACGCTGGTACATCTTCAAAATCACGAGGAAAGCAAAAACCAACTCCCCCTCTAGAGCCTAAAGAGCCCTCAAAAAATAAGGCAAGGTCTAATAAGAAAAAGTCTACGCCCTCTTGTCGCCAAAAAGCAGAGACAGCTTGTAGCCAAATCAATGGACAAACATTGATCACGCCGGCCGTTGTCAATCGTGCTAAAAACCCACCTAACAGCGGTGTTACCTTATCCACATACAACTTTAACCCAGGCTACAGCAACCAAACCTTTTTCATTCATCAAGATAAAAGCATCGGCGTTAAACCAGGCGATATTGTTTGTGTGTATAGAGTTTTAAAAAACGGTAATTATGCAATGTTCCAAGAAACAGGACAGCGCTGCTAAACTAAGTATCTATTTTCTAATAGAAAATATCTGCGACAGGCCCACCATAAGCCAGCACAAACTAACAATTGTGAAAAGCGCTACAAAAGCCATAGAATGCCGTGCCAAGGCATTATTGGAAATCCATGATTGAAAAATAGCATTTTGCTCAGCCAGCAACTTGGCATGCAATTCATCAATTGCTTTTTTCAGCTTGATCTGCACCTCATGGTCAAGATCCAAAGAAGATTCACGACTTGCGTTTGATTTTTCAACAAAACCTTGCACAGCTTCAGCAAAGGATTTTTGCACAACAATAATTTGATCCAGAACCTTGCGCTCAGCTTCAGGTAATTGATTTGGATAGCTTTTTATTAAATTTTGCAGCTCATGCAGGTGGATGTTCATTGTGTGTTGAAAAGATGACTCACACAAATTTTTTTGTCCGGCTGTAACAATAATTGAGCTCAAAACATTCCGTATTTTCGTTGTTGGTTGCTGATGATCTATGTATTTAAGAAGCTGCAACAGTTGATCATGGATATTGATCAAATCACTTTTCATGCCCAAAAGATCAGCCTGAGAAATAAATAGATTCTCACAGTATTCAACACTGCTTTTTAGCGCACCCGATAGGCCAGTTAATGACTCTTGAAATTCTTGCCCTAATACATTCTCAAGCACAAAAAGGTTTTTAGAAAGAATATTGTTTTGCTCTTCTACTTTGTGAATCAATTTATTTTGCGGTTTTTCTCGATATGAAGCAACCAACATGTCTTGTCGAATCGCCGCTGACTGAAAATCATAAAGTGTTTTGCGGACGTCATCGAAATCTCGATAAGACAGAAAAACGCGGTTGAACTTCTCATAACTAAAAAGCGTGATTGCTGTCAGGGCCACACTTCCCAGGAATGCAATACATACAATATACCGAATTTTCACAGAGATATTTTTACCAGACATTTTTCCCTCAAAGAAATAAACACTTAGATTCTAACACAATTTTCACTGGCTCTTAACCAACAATTGTTTTTGCCCCTTCAAGCAAGCGAATTATTTTTTCTCTGGTATCAACATCTCTAAAGATACAGCCAGACTCATTTTTTTGCCGCCAATAAAAAGGGTCAAACTGCAAAAAGTAACTATCAATATATCTTAATAAATACACCCCTTCTCTGTCTTCATCATCAGAAATTACAAACCCTATTTCGGTAAGCACATCCTTGGCTTTCCTAAACAGCTCACCTAAAGCCTTTTTTCTTAAACTAGCATCTGCAATGATTTTACGTTCATCTACCAACTTAACAGTCTCTAATTGTTTCAGGTCCTCCCAAAAAAAGAATGGCCCTGGGTCTGTTTTACGCCCTGGGGCAATAGAACTATGCGCAAGAAACAACTCAATTTTGAATTTGTCTCTAAGATACATAGTTAGAGTCTTTATGGTCAACTTTTGAGATTTATTAAAAGGAACAAACACATCAAAATCCCACCTGTCGGCATCCTCTAATCCATTAGCATATCCAGGACAATGGACTTCAATCCCAAGCGATTCATCATTCATTCTCTCTTTTGTGACACCCTTCCACGCGCTATTACCGGCATGAAAAGCAACATTTTCTGGAGAAACCAATTCAACGACAGGGATGCGATCTGGATAATTAAGTTCATGCTCAATCTCCATTTTCTCTAAAAATTCTCTACCTGAGACTGCAGGAATAAAATAGTGCGTGCTGACAGTATAACCAGCTTTTCCGGTCAGTATTTCTATACTCTTTTTCAATGATGTTCCCATGCTATGATATATGAGGGCTTTAACATCACTCTCTCTAGTGCGTTGCACCGCCTTCAGAGCTGGGATTTTTATAAGATCAACACCTTCAAGCTCCACATCAGCACTAGCATGATAGGCTGCACAGAATAAGAAAAATAAGGTTGTTAGAAATTTACTGAGAGTCACACAAGATTCCAATCGTTGTTTTGTCATACTATAAGGTATACACGAAGCACTAATAAAGGATAAAAATTACTACTTGCGTATGGTTAAAATACAAGTCAATATAACGAAAAATTCATAGGGTAGACATGATTAAAATGAAAAAAATTTTTCCATTAGCTGTTGTTAGTGCACTTGCATTTTCACCAGTCACCAAAGCTGATCCAGCTGCAGGCAAGCAAAGCCAAAACCCAGTTGTTGCCAAAGTTGGTGATCAAAACATTTATTTCCTTGATGTTGTGGAGCGTAAAAAAGCTATTCCTCAACTAGAATCAGCTTCTATTGACGCTGTATACCAAGGTCTTGTCCAACAAATGGTTGCTGAAATGCTTCTCAAAGATGAAGTTGCTAAAAGCACGATAGACAACACACCAGAATACAAAGAACGTGTTAAAAAATGTCAAGAAGCAGCTAAAATGCAGCTCTTTGTTGAAAAGAAAATTGAAGAGATGGTTACAGATGAAAAACTGATGGAACTCTTCAATAAAGTGAAAAAAGAATTCAAACCACAAGATGAAGTTGATGCACATCACATTCTTGTTGAAGACGAAAAAGAAGCCGCCAAAATTCTTTCACAACTTAAAAATGGTGGCAACTTTGAAGCTCTTGCACGTGAAAAATCAACAGACCCATCAACAAAACAACGTGGTGGAAAACTTGGCTACTTTACCAAAGACGTTGCCAAGGCAACTCTTGGTCCAAACTTTGCTGAGACTGTGTTCCTATTAAAACCAGGGCACCACTCTAAAGTTAAATCTAAGTTTGGTTGGCACGTGATTATGGTTAAAGATAAGCGTAAATCTAAACCACCAAAATTTGAGCAAGCAGCTCCACAACTCAGAATGCTGCAATCTCAACAGTCTCTCCTTTCTTACATTGAAAAACTTATGAAAGAGAAAAAAGTAAAACTCTTTGACACAAAAGGTAAAGAAATTGAGTGGGATAAGAAAAAAGCTAAAAAAGATGCAACTCCAAAAGCTTAACTAGAGTCGTAATCAATTTTAAGGGCGTGATATTTATCACGCCTTTTTCTTTTTTTAATTCACATTTTCCAAATATCATCTTCCAAAGTTACCCTAGACCTGGTAATTTTTTATCAACTAAATAAGCATAAAAATGACTCGATTAAATCTTTTATCTCTTTCGCTTCTGATTCTTCTAATAAGCTGCTCGTCCCACGAGGTTGAAAAACCCAAAGAGGGCACATCCTTAAATGACTTGTACGAAAGAGCAATGAATTTCATGCTTGTTGAAAAAGATTATAAAAAAGCAGCAAAAGCTTTTGAAAACGTGGAGCGCTTTTATCCATTGTCTCCCTGGGCCATGAAATCTCAGCTCATGGCAGCTTATGCCTATTATCAGTCAGCTCAATATGAACAAGCAATTGCAAATCTTGAAAATTTCCTCCAGTCGCAATCCAACAGCGATTATGCTCCTTACGCTCAATACCTTCTTGGATTGTGCTACTACATTCAAATCACTGGGGTTGAGCGCGATCAAACCATGACCTATAAAGCACTGAAAGCCTTTCGCAAGGTCGTGCAAAAGTATCCTAAAACCATTTATGCACGCGATGCACGCTTGAAAATTGATCTATGTAAAGAGCATTTAGCAGGCCAAGACATGGAAATTGGCCGTTTTTACCTAAACAAAAAAATCCCAACGGCAGCACTACAGCGATTCCTACATGTGGTTCAAAGCCATCAAACCACCTCCCATGCAGCTGAAGCACTTTACCGTTGCGTTGAGGTCTTCTTAACACTGGGTATGAAAGATGAAGCTTTAAAGCACGCTGCAGTTCTTGGCTATAACTACCCAGGTAACAAGTGGTATCAATCAACCTATGACCTTCTTGAAAGCCATGACTTAATTAAAAAACACCAGTCGCATCTCTCTCAGAAAAAAAACAAAGGTAATGTTGCTCAGGAGAAATAGATGCTTAGATCTCTTTGCATCCAAAATTTCATAACCATCGAAAGCCAAACCATCACTTTTGAATCAGGGTTCAACGTCATCACAGGAGAAACAGGAGCCGGGAAATCTCTTGTTTTAAAAGCATTACAGTTTGTTTTTGGCAGCAAACTGCCCACCACGGTTCTCAAAAAAAAAGATTCTCCCCTTCAAGTCATTTGTACATTCACTATCAACGAAGCAATTAATCAGTTTTTAGATGATATAGGATTTTTACTTAACACAAATGAGCCCCTAATCATTCGCCGCCAACTCACCCCAGATGGTAAAACCCGTTGCTTTATCAATGATCAACCTTCTACATCAACCACCTTAAAAGATTTAAGCACCCATCTTTTTTCGCTGCAAAACCAATTTGATCAAATCCTCAGCCCTGCTGCCCAGCTGGCTATTATTGACAGAGCAGGCAATCATGCTGCAGAAATTATTGATTTAGAAAAATCATATCAAGAATGGAAATCCGCTGTACAAAATTTTGAGCATGCAAAATTAGCCAACGAAAAACGTCAACAAGAACGTGAATTTATAGAACAAGCCTATGCTGAACTCTCTATCCTTGCCGCCATAGAGGATGAAGAAAACCAGCTTCTTGAACAACGCCAAAAAGCCAAAAATCAAGGCCAAAACTATGAGATTTTGAATGAAATCCTCACCCTCCTAAACCCTGAAGAAGGGAATCAGCTTTGGTACAAGCTCAGCAAAAAGCTGGCCAAGCTTCAATCTCAAGAAGAAATACATCCCTTAAGCCAAAGCCTAGAAAAACTTATCGATGCGCATCAATCTTTTACGGATCAGCTAACAGAGCAAACTTATGCAAGTTCACAAGATATGAATCTTGATGCTGACCAAATTGAACAACGCTTGCACACACTCCGGGCTGCAAGCCGGAAATACAATTGCTCCTGCAATGAGCTGCCAGCTAAACAAGCTTTCTACGCAGAACAAGCTCAACTTTTACAAGGCGGTGAAAAAGACCTCAAAAACCATGAACAACGTGTTCAAGAAACCAAACAGAACTATTTAAAAATTTCTGAAAACTTAGCAAAGAAGCGCCAGGAAATCGCCCATCAACTCTGCCAAAGCGTTTCAAAAGAACTCCCGGATTTGATGCTTGATAAACTCAAACTCAAGGTTTCAAGCACACCTTTAACAGAGAGCCAGTGGTCAAGCAGCGGCACTGAGAAAATACAGTTAATGGTCCAAGCCAATATTGACACACCCTTCACCCCTCTTGATCAAGCCGCTTCTGGCGGAGAAAGATCACGCCTTTTTCTTGCCTTTGAAAAAGTTACCTCTCACCTTAAACAATGCCCAACGCTATTCTTTGATGAAATTGATAAAGGCGTTGGCGGGGCTGTTGCCCATGCGATTGGTCTATGCTTACAAACAATTGGTACACATCATCAAGTCATTGCCATCAGCCATGCTCCGCAAGTTGCAGCTTTGGCAGACCATCATATCTTGATTGAAAAGCATCACTATGAAGATAAAACCATCAGTTATGCACTCTCAGGCTTGTCTCCAGAAATCAAACTCGCTGAGATTTCCCGCATGCTCTCAGGAAAAACCATTACCCTTGAAACCAAGGCTGCTGCTCAATCACTTATCTCGCAAACGCAATGACCGATAACAGATCCATTCGTCAAAAAATTGCATACCTCAGTGAAACAATTTATAAGCACGATCAGCTTTATTATGTAGGGCACCCTGAAATTTCCGATGCTGCCTATGATGCATTATGCCAAGAGCTTGAGGAGTTAGAGCAAAAATATCCTAAATTCATCCATCCTCTAAGTCGTAAGAACCGTGTAGGTGCAACCCTAGAACAGTCAAAGTTTTCCAAGGTCCAGCACATGCGACCTATGCTTTCCCTGGACAATATATTTGGCCCTGAAGATATTCAAACGTTCAAGAACAAACTTAATCGCTTTCTCAAACAACCCGAAACCACGCCAATTGACCTCTATGGCGAACTAAAAATTGATGGCTTATCTGTCGCCCTAACCTACGAAAATGGTTTTTTAATCAAAGCGGCAACGCGCGGGGATGGCCAAACAGGCGAAGACATAACTGAAAATGTCAAAACCATTAAAAATATCCCCCATCTTTTATCAAATCAATATCCCTCTGAACGTTTCGAGGTCCGCGGTGAAGCATACTTTCCCAAAAGTTCTTTTATGCTTTTTAACGAGCAGCAGAAAAAACAACAGGGTCAAGTTTTTGCTAATCCCAGAAACGCAGCAGCCGGATCGCTCAGACAACTTGATAGCACTGTCACAGCTAAACGCGATCTCAAATTTTTTGCATACGATATTGTCACACCAACATCAGCACCGTATCAAACGCAATCTGCAATGGCGTCTACACTTGCAAGTTGGGGATTTGAAACGATCCCTAATTCATTAACTTCTTCATCCGTTGATGAAATCACAGAGCATTACCAGCATATCGCTAAAAACCGATCCTCTCTTGACTTTGATATTGATGGCCTCGTTCTCAAAGTAAATGATTTAACCCTCCAAAAAAAATTGGGCTTTGTTGCCAGGGCGCCGCGGTGGGCCATCGCCCTTAAGTTCCCAGCTGAAGCCAGCGAGACCACACTTGAATCCATTGATATTCAAGTAAGCAGAGCCGGTGTGTTAACCCCCGTTGCCAGGCTCTCTCCCGTTCTTTTAAATGGCGCCATCATCAGAAATGCCACCTTGCACAATGCAGATGAAATTAGCCGAAAAGATATCCGTGTGGGCGATCAAGTTCTGGTAGAACGCGCTGGAGACGTCATTCCAAAAGTTCTCTATGTTGTTAGTAAACCAGAAAACCGTTCAGAGCCTTTCAAGTTTCCGTCCAAGTGCCCCGAATGTGAGAGCCCTGTTTTGCAAGACCCTGATCAAGCAGCCATTCGCTGTACAGGTGGCTTTAAATGTCCCGCTCAACAACGCGAAAAACTAAAGCACTTTGTCTCACGCAAAGCATTTGATATTGATGGCATGGGCGATAAAAATATCGAACATTTTTGGAACCGGGGTGATATTAAAACACCCCTTGATATTTTCTATCTTGAAGAAAATGATCGTCAGTCTCTAACCCCGCTTTGCGCTCAACCTGGATGGGGGCCAAAATCAGCCAACAATTTATTTGCAGCTATTCAAACCAAAAAAACCATTGAGCTCAATCGATTTATTTATGCCTTAGGGATTCAATTTATCGGTCAAGAAACAGCTAAGGTTTTGGCAAGTCAATATAAATCTGCAGATAATTGGCTGCACTCAATGATACAGCTCACCTCAGAATCTGGTGAAACCGATCTGCAAACATCTCTTTTATTGGATATTGATGGCATTGGACCCAAAGTGGTTCAAAGCTTAAAGTCCTTTTTCACTCTCTCAGTTAATGCGGACCTGGTCACCGACCTGATAAAAATCTTAGATATTAAATCGGTGTCTAAACCCATCAGTAAAGCTAATCAAGGAAAACTAGCCGATAAAACCTTTTTATTTACGGGAACGCTGAGTATGCCAAGGGCTGAAGCCGAACAACTCACCCAATCGCATGGAGGTAAAATTGTCCAATCCCTCAGCGCAAAAACATCATATCTTGTTGTTGGTGATAAGCCTGGCAGTAAAGTTGCCAAAGCTGAGAAACTTGGTATTCCGCGTCTCAGCGAAGAAGAGTGGCAAGAATTATTATCAACTGAAGCTAAGTCTTAATCGGTTTCAATGGTCAAAATACCTTTGCCTGCGTTGCACAACTCCCTTATCACATTTTGCAAAATCAACTGCCCGCGCTGATCCAATCCCATATACGGATCAATTAGAATCAAAAGCTTTGCCTGACTCTGCATAAAAGCATAAATCAACGCCATTTTCTGGCCCTGCCCTTTGGAAACGGAACCGATATCACGCATTATCAATTCCTGCGACACCGAAAAAATATTCATCCATTGATAGATCTTTGGCCAAAACTTTACAGGTTCAGGCTTATGTTGACCGTCTAAAACCATTTTAAAAAAATCTAAAAATTTTAAGCCATCCGGGAAAACATCTGCAGCAGCTGGTAAAATCACAACTTCTTGTTTACCCCAAAAATTTTTCCAGGAATGTTTTGGAGCTTTCTGAAAACCAATACCCATAATAGCTAATCTTTTAACTGGCTTAAAAACTTCTTTTTTAACAGACATCCCCAAAAGCGCTGGCATAACTCCTTCAAGCACCAACTCTTTAAAAGGTTGGATGTTGACTCTTACATGTTGGCCACTTGAAATCTGCAAATCAAGCAATCGTGCTGCTGTCTTTTCTTTCCATTTCAAATCAAATAAAACATCACCATTTTGTTTGCCAAAGACAAAATTAACGGGATCTATTTCAGTCTTTTTTTCTTGCTCTTCAAGGCCTGCTAATGGGATCAATTTTTTATCTTCAATGGTTAGAACGCGTTTGCACCATTCAAGGATTTCTAAGTTATGCGTCACACAAAGAACGGCAATTTTTGCCCGGCAAGCTTGGCGGGTTAACTCATCCATCAAAACAATTTGCTGATTTCTTAGCAAATCCTCAAATGGTTCATCCAAAATAATAAGTCCAGATGGTTGGCGAATGGCACGAATCAGCAAGCCTAACTTTATCCCTCTCCCTGATTTATTCAGCACATGACTCAAAAGAACTTGAATTGATTCAAACCCCAACTTCTTACTCAAATCATGCAACCAGTCAAAGTCCTGTCGTTGCACTCTTTTCATCTCAGACTTGATAAATCTTAACGTTGATCGGCGTGCCGTAAAACTTGTGCCAGGGCAAAAGAAAGTTTGGTTTTTTAACAACGTGCGCCAATCAGCCAATGTCGATCTCTCAAAAGATCGGCCCATCAAAGTAAGCTGTATCTCAGACGTTGGGATCAATCCCAGCACGCAGTGGCAAAGCGTTGTTTTACCTTGTCCATTTTTTGCCCATAATCCAACAATCTCACCGGGCATAAGCTTTAAGCTTGCACCGTCAAGAATTAGGCCTTGTTCTGAATCAGGCCACGCAAACGTTAAATGGGTTAAATCAAGGATGGGCTCACGCATGGGTCAACCTCTTATCATTATCATTGGGCTCTATCGCCAAAAAACTCCAAATAATAAAAGGCAAATTGACCACCAGTAAACCACCCAAGCCACTTAAAAGAATCCATGGGGCATATAAGTTATCTTTACCTTCGGCAATCAAAGATCCCAAGCTGGGCGCACCAATAAAAGAATATCCCAAATAATCCATAATGGCTAAAGTATTGAAAATTGAAATGGCCAAAGTTGGAACCTTCGGCATAAGAGCTTTAAATATTTTTGGCAGAAAATAATGCCTTAAAATCTTATGACTTTGAAATCCAGCATTTTGCGCCACCATCACAGGTATTGATCGCCTCTGAGACAGAGTCAGCCCCTGTACAATCTGGGCTATCAAAGGCCACTTAAACACAACCAACAAAATCAAAAACGTTCCCCAAAAAAGCCAATGATAATACCCCAAAATTACCAGAACCATTAACATTGGAATGCTGTTCACCATCTCAATAATGCGGAGCAAAGGAAGATAAGAATTAAGCCGTTGGCAATAGCCAAAAACAATACCCAAACAAAGCGCAAAACAAAACACCGCTCCCACGCTTAGTGTCAAAAACCACAATGTTATGGGAATGCTATTAGCAAGAATATAGCCAATATCCAGACCTGTTGTCGTTGTGCCAAATATATGCGTTAGATTTGGAGATTGCGGATTAAAACCCCTCAGGCTTTCCTCATCAAACATCACCAGTCCAATGAAGCATCCAACGTGAATCAAAACAAATAAGGCAAGAAACCACCGCATACCACTCTGGTTTAACACCTTCATGCCTGTACCTGTTCATAGTTGGGCACAATCACCTTCATCAATAAATTTAACGCAATACTTACAACAGAGAACAGCAAGAAAATTGCCATAAACAAATTCAAATCTCCCGCTATGATTGCGCGATAGCCTAAAAATCCCATACCCGGCAAACCAAAAATAATTTCCACAACCAGGCCATAGGTAAAAACCAGAAAGATAAAATCATTCACCAGTCGCCAAATAAGTGACCGGGCCAAAACATCACTAATCGTTTGCCAAAATAATTGGTGCTTTGAATACCCCCGCGATAGCCAGAACATCTCTTCCGCAGCGCGGCGCCCTGCTGTCATCATACCAACAAAATACATAAAAATTTTCGGCCAATACACCAACACTAAAGTTAAAACGGGTAAATAAAATCTCTGCAAAAATTGCAAGAAAAATGTTGTTTGATTTAGAACTGGTGCATAGCCATCAAAAAGCAACAAAAGCCCCAAAGCGATCACAAGTTTGGGTATCGATTGCCATACAACCGCCACACCATACATAATGCGCTTTCCCCATGGAGTTGCTGTAAAATAAAGCCACGCACTTAAAAAAGAAATCACATAACAAAAAAATAAAGATACCCCCGCCAAAAAAACAGAGATAAGAATCGCCTCCTGAAGAATTTTCACAACCGGTTTTTCGTATAGTTCACTTTTACCAAACTTACCCTGAACAATTTCACCCATGTAATTTAGATACTGTGAAAAAAAAGAATCCTCAAAATCAGGGTTGCCAGCAATATCTTCGCTTAAACCAGCGCTTTCACCTGCCCAAAAATCAGCTGGTTTTACTGGTGCCATGCGAATCAAAGAAAAATTGATCAAACTCACAATCAACATAGTCAACAGTGTCCAGGCGCCTGTTTTTAGCACTTGCATTAAATAGGATTGGTGCATCATCTTTTGATACTCCAGTGATCAATATCAGATTGACCAATCAACGATTCAGGAACCTTTAATGGTACCCAGCTAGCGTAAAATATCTCTGGCCTAAACCACATCGGAATAAAAAGAGCTTGCTTATATGCCCAACGATCCATCACTTGCAAAGCTTGTTTTTCGTCTACCCCTGTTTCGGCCTCACAAACATCATTGACAAAAGAAGCCATTTTTTGTTGATCCTCTTTATTATCAATTGATCGCTTCAAAATTCTCTCTAAATTTTCAGCAACAGCGCACCAATCCCGCCCAGTTATTTGCGGCACAATAATCAGGTCATAGTTCCCCGTCTGCAAGCGCTTGAAATATTCACCAGGTGATGTCATTTGAATAATCAATTCTATGTTGTGCTTTTTTAAAGCCCGTTGCCATGGCTCTAAAATTTTCTTATGCGCCGGAATTAAAGCCACAACCACTAGTTTTCGTGGCGATCTATCTGTACCCATGCATTCACATTCAATGAAGCCACCTTTGTTTATCGTTTCTTCCACTACATCACTGTTAAGTCTTGGATCAAAAAACAAGCTTCGTTTATACCCATAATACTCTTGATATAGCCGTTGGTTTTGATCCTGAAAATTAAATGAATTCCGTAAAGACCGCCTTATACATTTGCTTTTAATAAAAGGGGAGCGGACATTAAAAAATATTGCCCCAGCCTTGATCGGCTGATAATTAGCAACCTTCAAAGTTTGTATTGTACCTTGTTTAATCTCTGGTAAATCATATCGATTCTGTTGCCATTGCGGATTTAACTCGCGTCGAACTGTATAGGTCTTTTTTCTGAAAGCTTGATAATTCATCTCTGGATTAGGAATGTATAAATAGCCAATCCGATTAAAATTATACCGCCCTTGGTTAAACCAAAGCGATTCTCCCCACCAATTTGGCTTTTTCAAATAATGCACTTCTCTGGTTTTATCAAATCTTTCAACTTGGTACGGCCCACTCGTTATTGGCTTTTTCAATCCATCATTTTGGTCTAAATCTTGCTTTTTCAAAACAGGCATTAGGCCAAGGGCAAACTTTTTCCGGGCTGATAAAGCGCCACCATTAATTGCATAAAACCGAATTTTTGCAGGGCTTAAAATCTCACAGCCAACATCCGCATAGCCATCCCGCAAATCACTCTTGCCATTTTTTTTCAGCAACTCAAATCCAGCTGCTACATCATCAGCTGTCACAGGTGATCCATCTGAAAAGACCGCTTCTTCACGTAATTCAAAAGTTAAGGATTGATCATTTTCCTGAAAATCTTTTGCAACATAGGGGTATAAATTTTTTTCATCATCCAAGGGTGGAAACATCAAAGTTGCATGGAGGCGTTCACTTCCCTCAGCCGGCCAACGATTGCCAACAAACGGGTTAAAGATGTTAAAATCAATCTTTGGCGAAGCCAAAAGAATATCACCACCTTGCACTGGATCTTGCAAAATATAAGACAACCGATCAGCTGCCTCTTGGTATTTTGGCTTTGGCGCAGCAGGCAAGCTCAGAACTTTATCGCTGCAGCTATTCCAGTAACAGCAAAGTCCTAAAAATAATAATACCCATTGCATGGTTTATCACTCCTTTAAATAATAATAAAATCCTAGCAGAAAAAGAAAAACGGTCTAGGCTAATGTTTTTAAATAGGCAATCACGTTTGCCCGATCTTTGGCTTTTTTCAAACCCACATAAGCCATTTTTGTGCCTGGCATATATGCACGCGGCTTGTAAAGAAACTGGTTTAAATTTTCATCAGTCCATTTTTGATCAGCTAATTTCTTCGAACCATTGGAATACGCATACCCAGCTTTAGAGCTGATAGAAGCGCCATAGACCCCCCACAAATTCGGTCCAATCTTATGCGGACCGCCCTTGTTCAAAGAATGGCATTGCATGCATTGGCGCATCACCAACTTACCTTTCATGGCATCCGCTTCTGCCATAAATTTTTGGATGGGTTCAGGCCCTGTCTTGACCGGCGCACTTGGCGTTTCATCTCCCGCGTTTGGCACATCAATACGATAAACAGATTTCTGTAATTCTATTGGGTCAACCAACGCCTCAGAGATCATGGCCGCAACCAACCAAATAATAAGTGCGATCAGCACCGCCGCAAAAATCATGTTACTTTTTTGTTTATTCATGTCATGAACTCCCTCTACAAACTATCAATTTATGCTATAGTCGCCAAATAAATTTATGAAGACGCACATGCAAAAAGTTATTATTATCCCTTCTCGTCTTGCCTCGGTTCGTTTACCGAACAAACCTTTGGTTGATATTGGTGGTACGCCCATGGTTGTTCGTGTTGCACGTCAAGCACAAAAGGCAACCGCTGACAAAGTTATGATTGCTTGCTGCGGTGAAGAAATAAAATCAGCTATTGAGGCAATCGGCTCAACCGCTGTTATAACAGACCCAAGCTTACCCAGTGGCACAGATCGTGTCCACGCCGCAGCGCAATCTTTATCCTCACTTGGCCCAAATGATATTGTTGTGAACTTGCAGGGCGATCTTCCCTTTATCAATCCGCAGCATATCACTCAGGTTATCGACTTACTCGAACAACGGCCAGAATTCGATCTCACCACACTAGCTGCACCTATTACAGATAAATCCGAAATCAACAATCCGTCCGTTGTCAAAGTGGCTTTTTCACCTCTTGGTCCAGATCAAATCTATGGCTATGGTCACTACTTTTCACGTGCGGCTGTTCCCCATGGCGCCAATACTTTTTACCATCACATTGGCCTTTATGCTTTTCGTAAAGCCGCTCTCGATCGATTTGTCAAAGCCTCCCCAACACTGCTTGAAACCACTGAAAAGCTCGAACAACTGCGGGCCTTGGATATTGGTTTGAAAATTGGGGTTGGCATCGTAGATGAACCTCCCATCTCCATTGATACGCCCGAAGATCTGGAAAAAGCCCGCCAACACGTTTAATCACCCCCTTGGGTTTTTAGGTGCAGCGCGTTATAATCTGCTTAATAAAGAGTATAAACTTATGACACCCTGGCAGGCTTTTAAAAAGCATCCTCTTTCTCTTTTCTTGGCACCCTTCTCGCGGCTTAGTGCCATTCCCATAAAGGCATATCTTATTCTAACTGCCATTATTGCGTTTGCACTTCTTGTCATATCTTTTGTTATGCAGCATGGCTTTGGCTATAAACCTTGTGCCTTTTGCATCTTTGAGCGTTGGCCTTATGTGGCCCTCATTCTTCTTGGTTTCATTTCCCTCTCATCTAAGTCACAAACTATGCTCAAAGCCCTAGCAACTCTTATGCTTATTGCCATAACAACCAACATCGGCCTTAGTGGATATCATATCGCTATTGAACGTAAGTGGGTCCCGCTTCCCTCGGTTTGCCAAAGTCAATCCAGCCTCAAGAAACTTAGCTTTGAAGATCTCAAAAAACAAATCAAACAAACCAACCACGTGTCCTGTGATCGTATCCCTGTAAAAATCTTTGGTCTTTCGCCTGTTGAATACAACTTGCTGATTAATCTTTGGCTGTTTTTCTATATTGGCTCTCTTTTCTTCACAAGGCAGAACAGGCATAATCTCAAAGGCAAATTATGACACCGCTTGAAAAGCATCATCTCCATCGAATGTTACGGGTCAATCAAGCTGGTGAGCATGGCGCCGTTCGTATTTACGCCGGTCAAAAAGCTGTTCTTGGCGATTCGTCCATTGGCGCAGAACTGGATCATATGGCCATACAAGAGCAAGAACACAAACAGCTGTTTGATTCACTTTTGGTTCATCATAAAATTCGCCCAACTGTCCTTTCACCTATATGGCACGGCGCTGGTTATGCCCTTGGTTTTGCAACCGCCCTCATGGGTAAAAAAGCAGCCATGGCCTGCACTGTAGCCGTTGAGGAAGTCATCGAAAAACACTATCAAGATCAGCTCGATACGCTTCAAAAAACACCAAACATCCCTGAAGAAATCGTCTCAACCATTCGCAAATGCCAAGCAGAGGAAATAGAACATAAAGATCTAGCCATCGAACAAGAAGCTAAAAGCTTCAAGGGCTACAAACCCCTCAGCTTTGCTATAAAAACTGGGGCGAAAGCAGCGATTTGGCTGTCCGAGAGATTTTAATGTCCACCGCTGCAAGTCATTCTCGCACCACTTCTCCCTTATATCTCCCCTGGCTGCGCCTTTGCATGGCCGGTGTGTTTCTCATGATTGCCATAGGTGGATTTACACGCTTATCGGGTTCTGGTCTTTCAATCGTTGAATGGAAACCGATTGTTGGCACCCTGCCTCCTCTCAGCCATCAAGCCTGGCAGGGTGAATTTTCAAAATACAAAGCATCGCCAGAATATCAGCAAGTTAACTTTGATATTTCCTTCAGGCGTTTTCAATTCATTTATATGGTCGAATACATCCATCGTTTGGTTGGCCGTTTAGTGGGGCTGCTTTTTTTCCTACCACTGGCTTTTTTTTGGATTCGGGGCAGTCTCTCCACATTCCAAAAGCGTTATTTTATTACCTTAACTTTTATCGGCATTTCTCAGGGATTCATGGGCTGGTACATGGTCAAAAGTGGGTTGGTTGATGATCCCATGGTTAATCCCGCCCGGCTAACCGCCCACCTTCTGATTGCAACATTGATATTAACACTTTTTTATCATGAAGTTTTAAGAGTCTGTCATCACAGCAAAATCAAAAAGCATTCGCAAAACCACAAACGAACATCAAACCTGGCCTTGATTGGTTTTATAGCCTCCGTTTGCACCTTAACGTATGGGGGGCTTGTGGCCGGTCACAAGGCTGGCCTTATCTACAACACCTTTCCCCTTATGGATGGATCGCTTATCCCCACCGATCAATGGATTGCAAACAAAGGTCTGGCTAATCTATATCAAAATCCAGCAATCGTTCAGTTCATTCACAGAATTTTAGCGTTTATCACCTTCGGGCTGGGCCTCATGGTCGCGCGCAATAATTTAAAAAGCAAAACCGCTCATTCAAAATCTTTATTCATCGGATCTTTATTACTTATCAGCGCCCTCGTCATGCAGCTGCTTCTTGGCATCCTCACACTTCTTCACAGCGTTCCGCTCTCCCTTGCGTTGGCTCATCAACTTCTTGGCATCATTGTTGTTATGCTATTTTTCCGCAATCTATTCTTTTCAAGAAATTAGACGGTTGATTTAACAACCCCATGCCGGTTAATAAATTTGGCTTGCCGAATAAATGTCACGGCTTGTTTGGTCAGATCATTCATTTCTTTCTGCGTGTAGGCGAAACCCTTTTTACTATTTATTTCATTTTTTATATCCATTAAATATAAAAACCGAGAATGGTTTACGCCCATCATTTCCAATGCAAGATCATGATATAGCTGACTATTTTTATTTTTTTGCATCTTTTTTTTATCATTATATTTTTTCATTTTTTTAAACCTTATACCTAAATAAAAATTTAACGAAAAAAATAAATAATGGTAAATTGAAAGAAAAATAGCAATTCTTAAGAAATGAGAACGCTCCTAAAAAATGGCGCACATAGCCACATATACAATCGCAACAACCCTAAACATAAAAAATCAATAAACGATAAATATGTTTTTAAGGGTGCTAATGCCTGAAAAGGTTATTCAATAAAAAACCTCTTTCAACAACCAATCTTTTGCCGGATGCTCTTACTTTTATCAGTCATTACGAGGCGGGGCGCAGCCCCAACGTGGCAATCTCATTCTACTTTTCCCACGTCATTCTAAGGAGTTGCACAGCAATGCCGCGAGAATCTCTTGTAACTCAATCCATTAGACCCTCACGTCACTGCGTTCCTCAGGGTGACGGGTAGATAAATAAAAAACCAGTCATTGCGAAGGAGCAACGCGACTGTGGCAATCTCATGTAACTTTTATTAGATCCTCACGCTCCCTTCATTTGCGCAGGATGACCGGTTTTGGTTTGCCCGTCATCATGAGGAGTTTCGTAGAAAAGACGTGATGCTCTCTCTGCACATCAATCGCCCTGAACTCCCACTTCCGCATGCTCAATCCCAGTTTCTGCCAACTCTCGGAGAAGCTCTCCCAAATCTTCCCCCGCTGCACGAGCAAACCTCCAAGCCCCTAATAAAAAAGACCCCGTCGCAGATTCACCTGCAGGCGGAGTCGATGGCGGAAAAAATCCAAGACCAGAAAGCGGGTTTATCTCTTCATCCCTGTCCATGGACTGACCGTCTTGCCACCCTGTTGCCTCACTACTTTTTTTTTAACCGTTGAGCCTTGGCTTCCAGGTGCTCCATCCCTAGCCGCTGCTGATGCATAAGAAGCCCTTGCTGCCATACTCGTCGCCGCTGGTTTAGCTGTAGGCTTTGCAACTTTTCCAACTTTCGCAATGAAACCTTGGAAGTTTCTAGCTTTTTGGATCAATTCAGTTAACACAGGCAACTCATCATTTCCATTTTCATCCACAAAGCAACCGGCATATCCATCTTTGTTTAAAAGACCTTGAAATGGCATCAACACCAATTGGTCAACTGGGTCTAATTCCTCAGCAACTGCAGCCATCGGTACGGGCCAGTAATAAGGGTCTGACCCAGCAAAGCCAAGTGTCCAGCCAGCCACTGTGGAACCATACGTTCCAGAGGTCTCAAATGCTAATCCGTGCTCACCAGGTTTATAGTAACTGCCCCAGAAATCTGCATTGGTACGCAGGCGCTCAGCTTCCTTTTTCTTTTCACTGATCTGGCCGCTAATTACCTTTAACTCTTGCGCCAATGTTGCCAAGAGTTCAGTCCGTGTTGTTTCATGATCTTGCTTTGCTTTAGCCACATCAGCTTCATAAACTGTTTTCTTTTCAGCAAAGGCCATATTTAATGCAAGTACAGCTTTTTTGTTTTTTGCCTCAGCAGCCTCCATCGCCTCAATTTCACGCTTATTAAGCCCTGCAAGCGCAGCATCATCATTTTTCCCCAGCGCAGCTTTGGATTGCGCATAACGCGCTTGAATCCCTGATTTTTCTTTTTTCAAAAATGCTTCCAAAGCTGCTAGTTCTACTTCATATTCTGATTTATATTTACCCCACGCTGTCTCAAGCTTTTGCAATCGCTCGTCTCTCTCAGCCTGCACAGTAGTCAAAGCCTGCGTATTTGCTGCTTTTTTTGCAGCAATATCCGCTTCTAAACCACGCACCTCTGTATCCAAAGCAGCTGCTTTCTCTTCAAAACGCGTAACCTTTGCCACATGAACAGATCTTTTAACCCGCCAGCCAGCTTTCTTAGTTTCATCAGTATTGTCTTCAACCCGCTCCATCCCACTTAGAGTACGGATCGCATCAACTATTTTTCCCAAAATTGTTTTGGCTTGTGCTTTTAATTTATCTGCAGCCTCATCTCTTTGTCCCGATTCTACTTCAGAGAGAGCTTCATTTGCCTGAACAAGCGCTTTTCCAGCTCCTTTAATTTGTTTCTCTAGTTCATGGTATGATTCATAAGTAAGGCCTTGTTTAGCACGTACTTCATCAAATCCAGCAGAGAGCTCTTCCGGATTAAAGGCTTTAACCGCCAACGGCAGCGTCATAATTAGACATAAATATTTAAGGTGATTGTTCATGAATAGACTCCTGTTAAGTTTTAGACTTATAAAAGCCTAATCCAGCTTCGCGCATCTTGTCAAACCTATGTTTAAGTTAATTTACATTTTCTATTTTTTTTAGAAAACGTTTCGAAAAAGTATCGGCAAAAAACCCGTTATTAACGGTCGCCTCCTGCCTTCACCAGTCATTCCGAAGGAGCAGCATAACTGTGGCAATCTCTTCCGCCTTTAACAAGACCCTCACGTCGAAATTTCATTTCTCCTCAGGGTGACGGGTGTTATAAGGCGCATCCCCAAAACCAGTCACTGCGAGGCGGGGCGCAGCCCCAACGTGGCAATCTCTCTTGCCATACAAAAAACACGTCATCATGAGGAGCTGCTCTGTAGCGACGTGATGATCTTTTTCTAGAACCCGTCATTCTGAGCGGATTTTTAATCCGCGTGAGAATCTCTCTTAACTTTCCATAAGACCCTCACGCTCTCTTCGCTCGCTCAGGGTGACTGGTAAAAAATAGTCGCTCAGGGGAACGAGGGTTTTTTAATTTTAATCCGATTCTTTCTTTTCCTTGCGCCGCCTTCTTTTCGCGATTTAAGTTTTCGGATTACCTCAGCCATAATACGTTTTTTTCTCAATTTCTCAGCAACAGAAAATCTAGTTGATGGTGCAACTTTTTGACGTGCCTGTCGATATGCAAGCGTTTCAAATGTTTCCTCAGCCAGCTTCTTCTTTTTCCAGGCCAAGACAAGCTCAACTTCTGCTTTGGCCTCGGCAATGGCCGTGCGAAGATATGATTGTGTTCTATCAACCATTGGCCGTCTTTTATCCTCATGATCGAAAGGATCCATTGCTATTATCTGAAATGAGAAAAGAACAGAAATTAAAAAATAATAACGCATATAAAGCTTCCTCCAATAGACTTAAGATTATGTTCTAAAAAATGATGGATTTATTCAATCCTCTATTTCGATCCTCTAACCACCCTATTCAGAATAGTTTTGTTTAACTCCACCCACAATAACCGGTTCTTCTTCTTTTTTTGATTCATCTTCACGCATCAAACCTTTGATGGTTTGTGGTGTGAAAATTGATAAAGGGTTTGAGGAGATATCCAAATTATTTAAAGGTCCCTTCGCCGAATAACTAAAAGAGAAAATCCCATGATCTGGTGTTCCGCCTGAAAGCACCGTGCCAATAAGCGGAATCGCCCCCAGGAATTGGTTAATGCTTCTAAACGGCACCACTTGCCCCGTTAAATTCAGCTTGTCTTTGCCAAAGTCAATATAACCAGCAGCACTAATGGCAATACCCGATCCATTGAGTAAACTATCGGTAATATAAAGCCTTTTGTTTTCATAATTACAGTCTATAAAGCCATCGCTAAATTCATAGCCAGGACCTTGGAAAATCTGCGTCAAACCACTAATAGAGGCCAAGCTTAAGATGCGCACCACCGCCGGAATGTTTTTCATGGTCATGTTTTCAATTTTAATTTTGGTTTTCATTGGGCCAGGCAAATCTCGGGTACCCTTCAGATCAATCCGCCCCCCGTAAATTTCTTTGCTCAAACCAAACCCGCGTATCAACAAGCCAAGATTATTTGTTTGAAAGTCAAGTGTTTGCTTTCCGTCTTTGTTATCTAATTTCCAAATAAACGGATATTTGCTATAAAAATCACCCTCAACGCGACCAAACATCAGTATGTTATTTTCAGCATTTAGCGTTGCGGAAAACTTTTCCAAAACAATATTTTCAGCTAAAAAAACTTTTTCAAACCCTAGCGCCAGGGTTATTTTTTCCGGCAGCTTAAATCCATCCTTTGACTCTTTAGCTTTATCAGCCTCTTCAACCTCAGCATTAACAGCTTGAGCATAATCGCTTAAATCCACAAAAGGCCCTTTGATATGCACAGTCAACCCATCTTTCGGCGATGAGATTACAACACCGTTGAATTTGTTTTTTAAAACCGAGACATCACTCACATCAATTTTAAAGTCTTGGTTGCTTTTAAAATGTCCTTCCAATTCAATTTCGCCCGAATCATCGGCATATTTTAGCTCGGAAATATGCTGTAATTGACCTTTTCTAAAAATCAGATGACTGTATAAAAATCCCGGATCATTGTCTTTTTTAATGGTACCAAGAACGGGCAGCATAACAGTTGTTTGATCTAGATTTGCTTTCACACTTATATTAACTTCACTATTGACCAACTCTTTGATCGAAACATCAAAGCCAATAAGGCCCGGCAAATATTCTGAATAAGCACTTAAATCAACCTCTGGAATCTGATTTAAACTTGCTGTCGCTTTAAATTGATAATGGTTTTTAAATGTTCGTTTGGGATAAAAATAAGAATGCCAAGTAAAGTCAGCTGGCAAGCCATTCAGCAACGTGTTTCCCTGCATGGTCATTTGATCATCTTTAATGCGCAAATCATAAGTGCCGTCAGATAGAACAAAGGGGTGCTGTGGCGTTAATTTTTTCAAATAAGATTTTGTTAGTTTTGCGTCAACATCCAGGTCAAAATCTTTAAATTCAACATCTTTTAACAAAGGAAATTTCATCTTCAACGTTGCAACCACCGCGCCCTCAGCATGGTCAATATCAAATTCGTACTTTTTCAAAAGAGCCAAAGGTTCTGTGTTGATAATTTCCAATAAAGACTTCAAGGGAGAAGTCAACTTAACATACAAATCCGCCATTGGTCGGTCAGACATCATCGCTGTAATCTTCATATGACCAAGCTTAATTAAGGTTTCTCTAATACGCCCATGATGGATTGCAATATCAAAACCAGTTTCATTGAAAAATGCTGTTGCGCGCGCGCCAACGATTTTTGGCATGCCATCCAAATAATTAATCGTTGCTTGATCAAGTGATAAATGGCCATTTACTTGATCAACCGTCACAGGGGCTTCTATATTTGCAGACAAATGTCCCTTCAACCAAACCTGTCCATTATTCAAAAATCCAGTTGAAAGATTTTTTGTCAGCCACTTGTGTGCATTGGTTGCAACTTCCTCTGGCCAAATATCTCCTAATTGGTCTAGTGAAATATCAGAAATTTTTATTTGCCCCTGGAAAGGTGCCTGTTTTTCACTGATCTGCGATTCTATCGAACCTTGATACGTATGTGTTTGCTTATCAACGTTGGTTGTATGTTTTGCTAACAGCGATACATGATAAGTGTTGTTTTTCTCTTGCAGCTGCCCGTCAATCACTGTTTTGGTTTGGCCTGCAAACAACCCTGGTTTTAGAAAGGATTGTTCAGCAACCAATTCTGGGATCATTTTATTTACATTAGCAAACTCCATGTGCAAGCGTTGCCCTTCACTTTCAGCATCTCCAACCACTTCAATCAGGGCCTGTTGATCCGCCACAAGAAAACGAACGCTCAATTTGTCTTTAGCTTTTTTATAAGATAGATTCAGATCTGTTATCTGGTCTGTCTTCACAAGCCCATCAGGAAATGTAAGCGCTCCATTGTTAATCTTCAGCTTGCTAAAAGTTGATAAAGGATCAAAGTTCAAAATTTGTTGAACTTTTTTCACCGCCTCAAAAACCGATATAGGATCACCGTTTTTTTGATCAGTTGGCCATTGCTTGAGTTGAATTGTTGGTCGATTTAAAACCGTATCAGCCAGCGTCAGCTGCCCTAAAAACAAACTTGGCAGCGAAACCGATACCACCGCTGACGTTTCAACTTTAAAGGCTGGCTGCTCCAAGGAAACACTTTTAAATTCAAGACGTGGGTTATAGCTCAACGATCGCCATTTTAAAACAACCTTTCCTGATTCCATGGACTCGAACAAAGGTATTTTTTTTGTTAAGCTTGTGATATCAACAGGTGAAATTTGCAAGCGAATGAACAGCGCAAAAAAGCTTACACAGATTAAAACAAAAGAGTAATATAGAACTCTGGTGATAAGCCAAAAAAAGGTATTAAAAATTTTGTGATAAACCATACCTCTATTAATAAGTGACTTTGCAAAACATTTAAAGGAATAATAATGATTGAAATTGGACATAAAGCACCTTCTTTTTCTGCCAGCAACCAAGATGGCAATGTTGTTTCTCTATCAGATTTCCAAGGCAAACCTGTGATTCTGTATTTTTATCCAAAGGACGATACGCCAGGCTGTACAAAAGAAGCTTGTGCTTTTCGCGATGCTTACCAAGAAATCCTCGATCTTGGTGCCGTAATTGTCGGCGTCTCCAGAGATACTGTTCAAAAACATAAAAAATTTGTTGATAAATATAATTTACCCTTTACCCTCATCGCCGATGAAGATGGCTCCATTACAGAAGACTACGGCGTTTGGGTTGAAAAAAGCATGTATGGCAAAAAATACATGGGCATTCAACGGGCAACTTTCCTTATTGACGACAAAGGAATTATTTGTGATTGTTGGCCCAAAGTTTCCGTTCCCAATCATTGTGATGAAGTTATTAAAAGCCTTAAGAAGCACACAGGCACTCTATAATACAGTAGGTGCAGCATGAAGATGTTGCTTAATCTTCTTAATCCCAACAATACGCTGGTACGGGATTACCTTCTTTCCGCTCCAGAGGTTCAGGCAAAGCATGTTGCAAGCATCAAGGAAATTGCCGAGTATATCCAATCCTATGGTTACGACTGCGTTTTGATCGATCAAGAACTTACCCTTCAAGAGGCAGGGTCTTTTTTTGCCAGCACACAATCTTACCATCAGGACTGTATTTTTGTTCTGATGAATAACCATAGAACTCTTTCTGATGACGAAGTAATTGCCTACTTTGATACAGGGTTTGATATGGTTTTAAGAAGTCCTATATCAAGCAAATTACTTGTTGCTAAAATCCGGGCTATTATTCGTCGCCTGCGCGGCCTGCAAAGTTCTACAATTGAAATTGGCTCCCTTAAAATTGATTTATCAAACCATCAGGTTTTTCTGAATGAAACACAAGTTGACCTAACCAAAAAAGAACTGGTCCTTCTTGAATGTCTAGCTTTCAATAAAGGTAAAGTTCTCAGTAAAGAATTTCTCCTGGAATATATCTACGGCGGCATTGATGAGCCAGAGATTCGTATCATTGATGCCTTTGTCTGGCGCATCCGTAAAAAGTTAGCAGATTGCGGCTTAGAAGGTGATTTTATGCAAACTGTTTGGGGCCGAGGATACCGTCTTAGTGATGAAGTTTTTAAAGTGGAATAATAAGGATTTAGAAGACTACTCTAAACTCCCTAACTTCTACCTGCAACTCAAACTTTAGGCTATTTTTTTTGACCCCAAGCCAAGAAATATTCGGCCATGTTAATTTTCTTCCGGATGCTGTAATTGGGAAAGCCTATCAGAACATGCTTTTATCTTCGCAACTAAACCAGTAGACCTTTTACGGCATTTTTCTGATTCCATTTTCAACTGAGCAATAGCTTCTTCAATACCAGCAGCGACTGCCTGTAAACCATTAACTTTCTCTTGCTGCTTATTAACGACTTTTGGGTTAGGGATATCGGACGCGATTGTTCTCAACCATTGCAGATTAGCAAGGCCAATCTCAAAATTTATTTTTTCTAAAATAATTTTTTGCTTTTCAATCTCACCTTTAAGATTCTTGAGCCTTTCTATTTCATTAGCTAAACTTTGTTTCAGATCACTCTGTTCCTGTTGTATTTCTTCATAACGTAATCTTAACTCGTTGATGCCATCTAAAACACTCTTCGCTTTTAATAATTTAGCGTGCTGCCCTCTTTGCAAGGCTCTACGCTTTTTAAAACGCCCCAACTCTTCTTTGCTTAACGGCCTTCCTCCATGTTCTTTTCTTTTTCTAAGAACAGCTTCATTGTACTGTGTAATTTTTTCTACTAGAGAATCTATAGGGGGGAGGACACAATCACTGTTCATCATATTCACCAACTCTTCTATAGCCTTCCTTTTTTTACCACGAACGCTAACAGCAATAGAGTCACCACTCATATCAATATTCAGATATGAACCACAAATTTCAAAAAAGTCATTAATCAAAGATGAAAAGGAAATTGTTGCTTGCATCCTGTCGATCATCTCGGTTAGGTCAGCGTCTTGAAGCGGACTTTTATCAGCATCATCAATCAAATCTTGCATTAATTTCCAATGCAAACCATTGCAATACTTTAATTTTTGTTGCTTTACATTTTTATATTGCTCTTTATTTCTCTTTTGGCTCGGCTGTGTTGGGATAACCTCCTTAAGGCCTTTCTTTTCAAGAAAGTCGCCCCAATGTGCTGGGAGTATAATAAGTGGTGGCATTCGCTCTGGATCTGTGTGATTTTCTAACAATACTTTTTTTACCCATTGTTCAGGTTCTTCTAAACCAGAGGCTTTCCAGCGTTGAAAGTTTTCTTCAGCTGACTCTGCAAACTGCAACTCTTCGGGAACCACAGAAAAACAATCCATCCAGCTTAGGAAAATCACCAGAGCAACTAACTTAAATCTATTCATTTTTAATTTCATTTTTTCACACACTTCTTAATTTTTTAATATAAAGTTAACAATTATATAGGTAGGCATTTGATTCTTTTCAATGGCTGCTAGTAAGTTTTTCATGAAAAAAAACCTAAAATCTTTAAGTTTTTATTAATCTATTAAATCCAAAGCAGATTTGTACGTTAGCAATTGATGCATCATGTAACCCACAGCAGTGTTGTACATTTGATTATGTAAGGGGTTAAAAATGTTAAATTCAGGTAATCGCTTTTCTAAAAGCTTATGTAAGTGCAAACCTGATACATTACCAATGATATCGCCATGAGAGTCTAATATTGTGTCTATCACGTCGTCATAAAATCCGGCGTTTTTTTTAGATATGTCAAAATAGGCAAGTCTCATAGCATTTGTATAGATAGGGTCAAACTCCCCAAGTTTAAGAATATTATTCACAAAACCATAAATTTTTAGCTGTGCTCTCTCTTTAACGCCTTCTGGGGAAACTCTATACAGTATCGAATGAAATGCCTCTTCAACACAACTATGAAAAATTTCAAGTGAAGTTGGTTGGTTTATGGATGGCACCTCTGGCCTGAATGCACGCTCAGGATCTTTACTTATCTCATCAATCATTTCTTGATATTTATCGATGTAAGATAAATTTAAATAAGGGGCCATCCCTTGGTTTTGATCAACCGCCAACTCACTGAACACAGGATGAGTCAAATCAAACCTTTCCATAAATTGCTTAATTTTATTTTGATTAGCTATAACTTGAGCAGCTGTGTTTTCGTATATTTCAAGTGAATCATCCCCCTCAGCTTTCAATATCAACATAACAAAAAATAGGAAGATAAAAGATTTTTTAAACATAGCTTGCAAATCCTAACAAAAAAGTAATTATAAGTATTAAATTAAACTTATTACTTATATTAATTATTTTATTAGTCAACAAATAGTTAATAAAAAGATATTATATAGTAATGGGTTAGAAAATGTTAAAAAAAGCCCCTCTAATCAGAGGGGCTTTCATTTAAGGTTAACGATATTTAAATCAGGAAAACTAATAAATTTTCTGAATCAATGTTTTCTCAAACGATACCAGCGCCATCACCTGCTAAAAAATTTTCTAACTTGCGCAAAAACCCCATTAAAAAATCCTGGGGTATTGCTACCAGATGCAGCAGCAGTGTTAACATCTTCTTCGGCAGCTAAAGTGTGTAAAGCCTCTATGAATACCCTACTCACAACGTTTTCTGAAACTGCCCTGGCTGCTATCTGCTCTGCCTCAATAAATTTGAGCATACTATATCTACCAACTTGAATGCGCGTGGAAAGAAGCTAACTTTTCCGCCCGCGGGTTTCATACAGGGTCAGCAGCGCTGTTGCCAGAATGATCAATCCCATTGCTACCCAGGTATTTACATCTGGGATTTCGTTAAAAATGAAATAGCCAAACAAAGCCGCAAAAACAAAATTGGTATAGTCATACGGCATTAATAAGCTCAGATCGACTTTCTTAAACGCCTTCAAATACCCGTACTGGCCCATAAATGAAAAGGGTCCCATACAAAAAAGCAACAGAGCAAACCCCGTCAGGGTCAGTGTTGGCCACGCGTCAAAACCCGTTATCGCCTTAATCGGGGCTTGGCTGGACCACGTGCAAAACGCCATAAAAATAGAAAACATCGCTGTATAAAACATCAAAACAAAAGGTTTGTCTTTAATCAAAATCTTTTTGGAAATCGTTTGCACTGAGGCTGTTAAGATTACATTGATCAAGGCAACAATCTCATAAATATCAACCCCCGAATATATGGGATCTAGCGCATACCACACACCGATATAGCCAACAGAAATGGCAATCATGCGATGCACGCCAATGGTTTCCCCCAAAAAGAATTTGGCAAATAACGGCGTTAAAAATGTGCTCGCCGCTGCAATGGTAATGGCTTTGGCAAAGGTCATGGTTTGAAACGTATAGTAAAAACAGATCAATCCAATGGTGCCCAGCACCACCCGAATCACCATCAGGCTTGGGTTTTTTGATTTAAACGGCGCTCGCCAATCCAGTTCCTTGCGGTTATAAAAGAACACCACTGGCACCACCAACAACATAATAAAAGCAGCGCGGATAAAATTAAATTGCAAGGCGCTATTTTCTGGAAATAATTTAATCACAATGCCTGCCAAAGCAAAGCTCAGTCGGCTGCTCATAAACCATAATATGCCTTGATTCACTTGTGACAGTTTCACGTTTAATTCCTAACTTTGATTCATTTTCTTCAAATCATACAAAACCTGAAGCGCCTCCCGCGGCGTCAATGCATCAGGATCCACTAATTCTAATTGTTTGCAAACTTCACTGATTGTGCCATTTTGCGCCTGTTCAAACAAGGGTGTCGATAAAGCTTTCTCCGATTGGCTTTCTTTTTCTTGAAAATCAGCCATCAAAACTTGCGCCCGGGCAATGACTTTTTTTGGCAGCCCTGCCAGTTGTGCCACATAAATGCCATAGGATTGATCAGCCACTCCTTCAATCACTTTGTGCAAAAACACAACCTCACCCTGCCATTCGCGCACGGCCATGGTGTAGCACGCAAAACGCTTTAAGTGATTCCGCAAACGTGTCAGCTCATGATAATGCGTTGCAAATAAGCTGCGACACTTAACCTGATCGTGTAGATATTCCGCAATGGCCCAGGCAATCGCCAAGCCATCATGGGTTGCTGTTCCACGACCAATTTCATCAACAATCACAAACGATCGATCCGTGGCCTGATTCAAAATCGCCGCTGTTTCCACCATTTCCACCATAAACGTTGATTGTCCACGTGAAAGATCATCCGCCGCTCCCACTCGGGAAAACAATCGATCCACCAGACCAACCTCTGCTTTTTCAGCTGGTACATAAGCGCCAATATGGGCCAACAGTACAATCAACGCATTCTGGCGCAAAAACGTACTTTTCCCCGCCATGTTTGGCCCGGTCATCAACCAAATTTTTACCTGCTCTGTTAAGGTGCAATCATTGGCTGTAAACGGTTGGCTTTGGGCTTTGCGTTGCATCATTTGCTCAACAACCGGGTGCCGCCCACCCATAATTTTTAAACGGGTATCGGTATAAAGTTCTGGCCGTGTATAGCCATGGTCCCTCGCCAGCACAGCATGCGAAGCTGCAACATCTATTGCCGCCACCCATGCACACACAGTTCGCAAGCGCGCCGCTTGTTCTTGCACAGCTTGCAACAGCTCGTCAAAAATCCGCAATTCAATGGCCAGTTTCTTTTCTGCCGCGGACTCAATCTTTTCTTGCAAAGCAATCAAAGCATCAGTTGTATAACGATTGCTATTTACTAAGCTCTGGCGCTGAATAAAGCTGGCCGGCACTTTGTTTTTATGCACATGCGTTACATCAATAAAATACCCCAACACTTGATTGTGTTTAATTTTCAATGAGGCAATCCCAGTTTCCTGTTGGTATTCTTGTTGCAACATCGCAATATGGCTGGCGCTTTCATCGCGCAGCGCCCGCAGTTCGTCCAGCTCTGTGTTATATCCCGCTTTTACAAAGCCCCCTTCGCGGGCCAGCAGTGGTACGTCATCTGCCAGGGTTTGCACCAGCTGATGACTCAAATCCTGCAGGTCTTGGTAGTGTCCATATAAGCCGCTCTCAACCGCCAATTCATCCAAAGTCGTTTTCAGCTCAGCAATTTTTTCAAGCCCCGATCGAATTTGGAGAAGATCCCGCGGCCCGCCGCGATTCGCCGCCAGGCGCATTAAAATCCGTTCCAGATCCGGGATTGCTTTCAAACAACCGCGCACCCGCTCCAAATCATTTATCGCCACCAAAGCCGCCACGCCCTCTAAGCGTTTGTTCAAAATTGATTGGTCTTGGGTCGGCGCTAAGAAATGCTGCCCTAATAATCGCGCGCCCATGTGGTTTTGCGTGTGATCAATCGCTGTTAAAAGTGATCCCTGCCGCTCACCCCGCAAGGTTTGAAAAACCTCAAGATTACGCATGGTGGCATAATCAATCTGCACAACTTGGTTGGCCTGAATGGTTTGCGGTGGTTTTAACGGCGGCATCATGCCGCATTGTGTTAAGTGCACATATTCTAACAACGCTCCTGCTGCTTGAACTTCCAATGTGTCAAACGTCCCAAATCCCTCCAGGGTGGCAACGCCATAGGCATCTAATAAGCGTTTGTGCGCACTGTTAAAATAAAACCGATTCTTGGGTTGTTGGGTCAACAGCGCTTGGGTTTCCTGTAATATCTTTTGCACAGACGCCGATTCCGCACTTCCTTCTGGCACCAACAGTTCACGTGGCTGTAGCGGCAAAACCTGCTGAATCACTTGTTGCACAGGACCTGTTGTCACCCAAAAGTCTCCGGTGGATATATCAACATAGGCCAGCCCCCATTGCTTTTTATCCGGCACCACGCAGGCCAAGTAATTGTGGCTTTTTTCATCCAACAGATTTTGTTCCGTTAGGGTGCCCGGGGTAATCACCCGCACAATGCCGCGCTGGACAATCGCTTTATAGCCCCGCTTTTTCGCTTCTTCCGGCGTTTCCAACTGCTCGCAAATTGCCACTTTTTGATTGGCTTGAATCAGTTTAGCAATATACCCTTCAGCGGCATGAAACGGCACACCGCACATTGGCACGTCTTGGTCTTTTTCGCGGCTGCGCTTGGTCAGCGTAATATTCAAGATCCCTGCCGCTGTTGTGGCATCATCATAAAACAGCTCATAAAAATCCCCCAGCCTAAAAAACAGCAGGCAGTCCGGATTTTCATTTTTAATCTGCATATACTGCGCCAGCATCGGCGTCATAATCTGGGTCCTCTAAGAAAAATTAAAAAATACTATAAACCCTAGGCTCCAAAAAAGGAACCATTAGCACACCTAAAATATACATTCACTTGACTTTAAAGCGTGAAAAAACGACTATCCAAATACCGATGGGTAAAACGTAAAACATTGGGAATGGGGTGCGTGCTTTAGAATATATGCACATGAGATAAATTTAGCACAAGTCCTCAGCTGCCTCCGCAACTGTAGATGAGGTTACCACTTAAACAAACCACTGGCCACAAGCCGGGAAGGATTAAGTGGCATACCCCTCATAAGCCAGGAGACCGACCTATCCGGTAAAATTTTATATTCAAGGCGGAGCGAACTTGAAAACAAAGCTATCTTCTTTTTTTCATGCCTTTGCATGCTTTGGGTGCTTGTATCCATCACTTCTGGGCGCCCTTGAAGTTGAAGTTTCCCCCCATGCCCACAATTATGGCCAACCCACAGAGCCCAATCAATCCATTGCCGAATCCCTCAGTCAACATCCAGGCCTTGTCGTCAAAGGCGACACGAGCCCCGGCGGCGTGCAACAGCTTTCGCTTTTTGCTATGCCAGGTAGCGCTTGTGCCGTTTTGTTTGAAGACATTTTGTTGAATGGTCAAAATTCAGGTGGTGTTAATTTAACGCACCTTAATCATCTGCATGTCTCCAACAGCTGCGTCCAAACTTTTCGTCCGCATCCATTTTATCAAGGGGCGGGTTTGGCGCAATTCACCGGCCTTAATTTGAATCGCGCCCACGCACATTCCTATAGCGCTGAAGCTGGCTCTTTAGGCAGCATCCAAGCCCAAGCCAGCACCATTGTTCAAAACGGCGAAACCAAAGTTGGCTTGCTGGGCGCTGGCACCATTGATAGTGGCATTCCACAAAAATACACGCCCCGGCAACGCGGCGCTTTGAATGCCTTCCAAGCTGGATCTCTGGGCATTAAGCTGGCAGCGCCGTTGAACGAAAATTGGCACCTGGAATCCTTTTTCCACCACAAGGCCAATTCGCTGCACACCGATGGTGCTCCACCAATTCCAACAACGCCGCAAGATCTGATTCGGGGCACATTGGATTTATACAAGCTCAAAGCTGCCTACGATGCTGGCACCCCTCTAACTCACGCTTTTTGGTACGGCGGTTATCATGAAAAAAACCACTACACCTTCAGCAACGCAACCAGCAAAAACAGTTTCACCAGTCATCAGTTTGCCTATCAAGGTCAATATCAAGACCGCGCTACCACACGCTTCATGGCTCATTTTGATCAAACGCTGTATCGCTCAAACCCCATCAAATCACATCAGGATCATCTTCGGCTTTTCCTTGGTCACACGCTCCCCTTCACAGATTGGTTCACGTTTGAAGGCGCTGTCTTGGCCCACATTGTCAGCCGTCACGGTACACGCCTGGGCCCGCAAGCCGCTCTTACTTTTCAGCTGTCCGAAACCGTTGAGTGGCAACTCAGCTACAAACAAACCCATCGCTATCCAACCCTCATCGAAACCGCTAGCATTCCTTTTATCCAGCTAGCCAGCCCCAATCTAAAACCAGAGCGCAGTGATATTTGGCAAAGCAAGTGGCGTTGGACCCCAACCCAAGCTTGGCAACTCACAGCATCGTTGTTTTACACCCACACCAAAAATGCTATTAATGCCATTTTGATTCAGCCCAACCTCTATCAAAAAACCAACCAAAATATCCAAACCTTTGGTGGCACGGGTTCTGTGACATGGCAAACAGAAAATTGGCATATCGGTCTTAACTATACCCAAACCCATATTGATTCCAAAGGCATCTATGGCCTGCGTCTTGGCCTGGCTCGCCATCAGGGCTCTGTTAAAATCCGCCATTATCTAAAGCCCAATCTTTTCCTTCAAGCTACGGCCACGCTTACCAGCAAACGTCCCAGCCAAAAGCCCAATGGAACCCGAACGCCCACATCAATCCGCCTCGGCGCCTATGAACTGTTGGCCTTCAAGCTCAATTATCAACCAGCCCCTGGCCTGGATATGTATGTCACAATCAAAAACGCTCTTAATAAAAAATACCACACCCTTTACAATGTCCGCACGCCGGGCCGATCCATTCATGTTGGCATCCATGGTCGCTTTTAGAATTGCTGTTTGCCTCTGCTTTTTGGCACTCCACAGTCAGGCCAAAGTGCTCAGCCTGGATGTCTGCACTGATCAATGGATTTTGGCGCTTATCAAACCAGATCATATCGCCGCTCTCACCTACCTTTCTCACAACCCGCAATTTTCCCTGGCCGCTCCAAAGGCAAAGCAGTACCCCATTCATAATGACAGCCTGGAAGATATTCAACGCCTTAATCCAAAGTATTTGATAGTTGAAGGCTTTATTCACCCTTTTAAAAAAACCGCCTATCAACAAAAAGGCT
The DNA here is from genome assembly GCA_002500565.1 of Holosporaceae bacterium UBA7879. Classification (GTDB taxonomy): domain Bacteria; phylum Pseudomonadota; class Alphaproteobacteria; order UBA7879; family UBA7879; genus UBA7879. Next base: position 9,650 of record DLRV01000025.1, on the reverse strand, counting down.
GGCAGGTTCTGGTACTACCGCCCATAAACTGCGCGGCGGATTTTCAAAAACGCTTAACCTTTTTAAAAGAAAATCTCCCGGCCCGTTATTTCAAAACCAACCTGCCGAAGTTTGATCTTATCCCCACACCCCAACAACCCCAAACCGCGGTGTGTATTTCTTCCAGTGGCCAAGCTCAGGGGCCCAACACCCCAGGCGATATTTTCCTTAAAGCGCAAGGTCTGAAAAACCACATAACAAAGCCTGGCTTTCATCCCACCGATCCAGAGGCTTTGTTAAGCCACCCACCCGCTATGATTTTCATAGCCGATCTCGGTCATCGCCAAACCCAATACCTTAAAAAAAACCTCCGCTCAAAAAAGCAACAGCACACAGACATTGATTCACGCTTTTTGTTATGTCCAACCCCTTGGCACTTTCAGGCTCTTCAGTCTAAACTGAAACAGAACCAGGCAGACTCATGAAACCCAGTTACAAAACTCTCAGTCTTTTTCTCCTTCTTTGTCTGGTGTTTATAACCAACACCTGCCTCAGCAAAGATCCCACCTCTCTCGTCCGCATTTCTTCACCTTTTCAAGATCTGTGGTTGTTCAGCAACATTCGCCTGCCACGCCTGCTTTTAGCTATGCTCACGGGTGCCGGCTATGGCCTGACTGGTTTGTTATTACAAACCTATCTGCGTACGCCCTTGGCCGATGCCAACCTAATAGGCCTTGGATCCTTCGCCGCCCTTGGCACCCTGATTGGCCTTGCCATTGGCATTCAAAATTCAGCCCTTCTTATTCTATGTGCATGTTTCTGCACCCTATTAATCCCCATCTTTTATCATTATTTTCTTCAGCATCGCATTGGCCAAACCTTCCTGGTTCTCATGGGCCTCTGCCTCACCACCTTTGTTCAGGGCTTGGTGTCCTTATTGATTTACATCATTCACCAAAACTTCCCTTTGTCCGAAATGTTGTTTTGGCTGTTTGGCTCTTTCGGCTTTCATACCTTGGATGATGTTATGCTAATCCTTCCCCCTCTCACCATTGGCTTCCTTCTTTTGTTTCACAAACGCCAACAGTACAATTTTCTCTGCCTCAGTAACGAAAGTATTTTTGCCTCCGGCATTCAATTAGGCCCGCTTGGCCTCCGCCTTGTTCTTGGCTGCACGCTTATTCTGGGCCCCATCATTGCCATGACAGGCCTGATCGGTTTTATTGGCATTGGCGTTCCCCATGTCATACGGCTGCTCTATCACAAACCGCCCAGCCACCTCATGATTCCCTGTATGATTGCTGGCGCCATTCTCTGCCTTGTCGCGGATATGCTGGTTCGCCTGCTGCCGCTTTCTTATGAAATCAATGTTGGAATTTTCATCGCTCTTATCAACGCCCCGGTTTTCATTCATTTGCTCTGGAGTCGCAGCCATGCTTAACCTCCACAACCTCAGCTGCCATCTTAAAGACAAACCCCTCCTAAGCAACATCACAGTCCAAGCCAGTCCCGGATCTTTTGTTGGTTTGATTGGTGAAAATGGTGCCGGCAAAACCACCCTGCTGCGCACCTTCACGGGTCTTTTACAACCCAGTCAAGGCCGGTCCATGCTTAATAACCAATGCCTTCTCAGCTTACCTGCCCATCGCCGTCCTTCAACTTTCAGTTATTTCAGCATGGAAAATACAGAGATCTGGCATCTCCCAGTCCACGAAATTCTCTCTCTTTTCAACCTTGATAAACACAACCCCATCGCCACTGCTCTGGACATCTCTATCTTAATCCATCAATCTTTCCACACCCTTTCATCAGGGCAAAAGCAACGCGTTATCTTGGCGCTGCATCTTGCTAAAGATTTGCCTTTGTATGTGTTGGACGAACCGCTCAATTCCCTCGATCATCGTCATCAACATCAGGTCATGCGCCTTCTTAAACAAAAAGCAGATCAAGGTAAAATCGTCCTCGCCAGCTGTCATCAATTGGATTTGGTGCAGCAGTACTGCGCAGATGTCTGGCTTCTTGATAAAGGCACCTTGGCCCATCACGGCCCCACCAACCAAATCCTCAGACCCGCTATCCTCAAACACCATTTTGGGATTTAGAAATTCATCCGTCATCATAAGGTGCAGCATAGCCTTTTTCCAATCATTGCAAGGTGGAGGGGCGTATCCTCAGAATACCTCATTATGAGGAACAGCGAAGCCGCGACGTGATGATCTCTCTTTATTCACGTCATTCTGAGGAGTTTCGAAGAAACGACGTAAGAATCTCTTCTGCCTTCACTTAGACCCTCACGTCGAAATTTCATTTCTCCTCAGGGTGACGGGTAACAAAAAACCCGTCATCCTAAGCGAGCGAAGAGAGCGATTATAGCTTTCTCTATGCGCTTAGCGCCGGCAGGAAGTAAGTAGTTTTTACTAGCGGTATCATAGCCTTGACGGCTGAGTGTGTTTTGTAAATCTGGCTCTTTGGCAAGGTTAACAAGACTTTCTGCCAAGACTTTTGGATCATCGATGGGCACTAAAACGCCATTGGACCGATCGGTAATTAGTTCAGCTGGACCGGCGGCATTGGTTGCAACCACTGGTAGCCCATGGGCCCAGGCTTCAAGGATAACCAGACCAAACGGCTCTGTACGCGATGGCATACAAAAGATATCAATAAATTTGTAAAAATCATCAGAGGCCATCCAGCCCTTAAATTCCACTTGATCAGCAAGGCCTAAATCAGCGCTCAGTTTTTTAAGAGCCTCAAGCTCTTCACCTGTACCGGCAATGATGGCCTTAAAATCAATGCCATGCTGCTTTGTGGCATGAAGAGCCTGAATAAAAACATCTATGCCCTTGCGGTGGATCAAACGGGCCATAGCGCCAATCCGAATGGGATGACTAGGAGTACGTTGTTGATAAGCTGGCAAGATATTGATGGGCAAAAAATTTTCTGCAATTTGGATGCGACCTGATGGATAACCTTGATCAAGCGCGTGCTGTTTCATGGCATTATTAATCGCAATCAAGCCATCGGTTTCCTGTAAAGATTTGATGTTGAAACTATGGGAAACGGCGATGGTAGGGCATATGGAATTGTTCTGGGCAAAGTAAGCCGCACGGCGGCCATGGGTGATACAGATATCAGGTTGATGCTTTTGAATATATCTTTGAATAGCGCGGCGTGTGAGGGGATCTTTGCTGCCAAAAAGGTTGTGAATAGTGGCGTTGATTTTCTGGTCATGATGTTTGAACGCTGGGATCATGGCGCTTTTGGCATTGAGAAAGGTTGTAACGTCATGACCCAGAAAGCTAAGCGCCAATGCATAATCGAGAGAAGCTTTTTCCAATCCGCCTTTTTTTTTGCCAAACATCAGGTTGAAAATCTTCATAGTGTTCGTTACCGTTTGTTATGAAAAATACAGTAACATGATGACTCAGTTTATGACAGCGGCTTGTGGGGACAAAGTTGCCTACGAAGCGAAAATCAATGAAGCAGCCAAAACAGCGGTATGCTTCTTGCCAGGGTTTATGTCCAACAAACAAGGAACCAAAGCCCAGTTTTTATCTGTTTATTGTCAAGAAAAAGGCCTTGATTATTATGCCTTGGACTATCGCGGCCATGGAGAATCTGGTGGGGCGTTTAGGGAGTTGACCATATCAGACTGGTTGGCGGATGCACGGCAGCTGTTGGATCTGATAAATAAGCCGGTAATTTTGGTGGGGTCCAGCATGGGCGGCTGGCTGAGCTTGCTCTTAGCGCAAAGCGACTCAGAGAAAATCAAAGGTCTGGTTTTGTTGGCGCCCGCACCTGATTTTACCGTGCGTCTTCATCAGGCTTTTACAGATGCGCAGCGGATGGAGTTAAAGTCAAAGGGATATGTTAGCATAGACAGTGGTTATGAAACGCCGCATATCTTTACCCAGCAGTTGATTGAGGATGGTCAGAATCATTTGCTGATGCAGGCTGACATCGCGCTTACAATGCCGGTATCGATTTTGCAAGGTAAGCAAGATGCCTCAGTGCCGTGGCAAGAAACCAATGAATTAGTGCAGAAAATAGAAAGTCCGTATGTACGGTATCATTTGATCAAGGGCGCTGATCATGGCTTATCCCGGCCCGAGGATTTAACATTGCTGGCAGCAGAGATTGACTGGCTGACTTAGAACTAAAAGTCCAAGTTGCTATAATGACTGGGGGGGCTTATACCGGAGAAATGATCAGCAAGCAAAGGCCGAAAACTGGGGCGAGATTTGATACACGCGTACCAGTTTTTAATAAGCTGGAACTTCCCCCACGGCATATAGCCCAAAAAATCTATGACCGAAAGATGTGCAGCTAAATACAGATCTGCAATGCTGAGATAGGGTGAGGCCAGCCAATCACGTTCTTGGAGGAAATAAGTAAAGTAAGTGAGGTGATGATTTAAATTGGTAGTGGCACGACGCAGTTCTTTTGAATCGGCCCAACCTTGGCGATAGAAGCGCTTCATGACCCGCTCATGCAATAGAATTTGTGTGACCTCTCGATCAAACTTTTCCCTGATCCAAGAGATTAGCTTGCGCACCTCAACATGCACAGCTGGGCCGCCGGTAATCAGCTTGGTGTGACTGGGATAAGTTTCCTCAAGGTATTCAACCAGGGGATAGACATCCGAGACAATCAGACCTGAGCTTTCCACCAAAACAGGCAGCGTTCCTGCGGGGTTCAAGGCGATGAATTCGGGTCGCTCGAGCCAATTCTTTTCAACGATCAGCTTAAAGTCTAGATTTTTTTCGGCCAGGATAAGACGCGCTAAGCGAGAGTGAGGGCAGATTGTCAGATGATAAAGTTGGCGCACAGCGTTTTCTAGCATATTTATTAAAGTATTCGTCTATATAGTATCAGAAAATGTTATGTACCCATATTAAAAGTCGGCGTAAAGGAATAATATTGATTTCCCTGATAAAATGATATTTTAAAATGATATTTTCGGATTATGCGCATATCATAAAAAACAGTCTTTTTTAGGTGGGTTTTGGATCGATTTTAGATCAGAATAGATCGTTTTTTACACAAAATACCCTTGTTTTGTGATAATTTGAAGCAAAATTTGGATAACCATGAAAGACGTTTTTATTCTCTCAATCATTCAAGGCATTACCGAGTTCTTGCCTGTAAGCTCAACAGCACATTTGCAATTGGCTCATAAACTTTTTGCTTTACCTTCGTTGGGGCGCCTTACAGAAGTGATGTTGCATTTTGGTACAGTTCTGGTGCCATTGGTTTATTTTCACAAAGATATCATTCGCATGATTGGCGGTGTGCTGAATGCCGTGCGGGGTAAAATTACCGCTGGTTTTTGGATGGCCTTTTTCATTGTGGTGGCTACCATTCCGGTGGTGATTGCAGGTTTTACCCTAGAAACGTATCTGCCCTCCTTGGGGCGGACGATGAAAGTGATTGGTTGGACATCGATTATTTCGGGGGTGTTGCTGTATGTGGTGGATGAAAATGCACCAACGTCAAAACCTCTGGCAGCAATGACGTTTAAGGATGCATTGATTGTGGGTCTATTGCAAGTGATTGCGCTGATCCCAGGTGTTAGCCGCCTGGGCATTACGCTGGTGGCAACACGGATTCTAGGCTTTCAACGAACAGAAGCAGCGCGGTTTTCGTTTTTGCTTTCCATTCCCGCAATCTTGGGTGCGGCAACATTGATGATGGCTAAGGTTGCAAAGCCCCTGGCGATGTTTTCATCGCCTACGCTTCTGACAGCAATGGGTATTGCTTTTGCTGTGGGGATGGTGGTTCTGTTTATGATTATGACGTGGCTTAAGAAGTTTTCCTTCGCGCCAATTGCTTTGTATCGAGTAATCCTGGGCCTGTTTTTGCTGTGGTATTTTTAGCCCTTGCATCCGCAAACGCATAACTCATGTGGTGGGCAATTCCAATTGCCGTTCCAACCACCGTAATCTGTGCACGCTTTGTTACAAATATCTTCGGTTTCAGTGGAGAGTGAAACATACCCACTTACTGACACATCTATAGCCCAGGCGCATCAACCAAAACCAGTCACCCTGAGGAGAAATGAAATTTCGACGTGAGGGTCTTATTGAATTAGAAGAGATCATCACGTCGGCGTGAACGCCTCCTCATGATGACGTGTAAGTGGCATGAGATTCCCACAGTCGTTTCACTCCTCAGAATGATATATGAATTAAACTGGTCATCCTCGCATTTTGTAAAGCTAACTTTTTATCAGCCCTCTTTTGCACTTCAATGCATTAAAATTCATCGCTGAATTACACCAACTGACACATAGAAATGACCCTGAAAATAGTTACGATCTGATTTTTAAGCAGTAAACGTCCCCAATTTTCGGCATTACATTGCTTAGACTATGGTGATTAAAATCAAGAGTAAATTTTTTCTGTGATTTTTCAGTAGGATCAAGTGTCTTCAAAAGCGCTTTGTTATGAGTATGGTCGATGTCATAAACAAAAAATGGCATCAATGTATCTCTAACTTTTCTACATTCTGGTATAGCTTTTACCATGCATATTTCTAAATCCTTAAGATCGTGCGTAGAACATTTTTTTATTTTTCTACTTGATTCATTGAAAAAGTCACGTGCAAAGCGATCTGGATTTTGTACAAACGCTTGGTAAGTGTGTTTTAAATAATTAGGATCTTTATAAATTTCTTTTGTTTCTGGATTCATAATTGCCTTAAGAAAAACGATAGCTTGTTGAATAGTGACCTCCTGGCCGGGTATTCCGTGCAACCTCCTCTTCAACTCATATTTTGGTGATCCTGCCAGAACAAAAGCAAGAAGACCTGCAATTATTTTACCAAATTTCAGCTCAGGCTCATTGGGTGCTAAATCCTCATTTAGCCTAGATAGTATAGAAAGACCGATCAATCTGTTGTCTCCCTTTTTATAAGACATAGGTTCTCCATCTTGATCACTTATCTCTCTCAAAATTTCAAAGCAATGTTTAACACCACCCGTTGGATTTAAGTAGCTGAGTTTTGTGCCATGTAGAAGCCAAGAATTTTTTTCTGGGTTAACAAGAATTTGCCTTAAATACCATAAAGCTTGTTGAAAATTTGTGGATGAACAGGCCCTTGGATTGGTTGCAAAATAACTATATGACATCGCATTGTATGGCTCTACATCATTAGCCTTTAGAGGACTAGATAACAGAAAAACCGCAAAAAAGTAGTTTAAATATTTTTTTTTCATTTTTTCTCCCTGACTTGATAATTTAATCAAGTTAATTTTAGACGATATGGCAGTTTATTGTCACCAAAAATCTTTGATATTCAAAATGACGCGCCAGTAAATTGGATTATCTTCCCTCTGTTAAAAAGAAAACGCATCCTTTAGAACGCCGTCATTTAAAGCCGGGTGTGCATGCACGGACATATAATGATTCCCAGTAAAGGCTAAACGGATTATTTTTTTATGCTCGGGAAGAGGTCTTTTGTCTTTTGGAAAATACACCTCTACTTTTTGGGTGCGTTCGTCATAGAAAAAAGCTGAAAAGCCCATTTTTGGGTGTCTTGTATCTATGTAACACAAAATGGTATCTTTGAATTTTTTGACAAATTTAATCATTTCTTGATGGTCGGCCCATTCGCGGTCTGTAAAATCCCCCTCCTGTATTTTAAACCTTAATGAATCTGCCCCACTTGTTCCAAACGGCACTGTTGATATAAATTCATGCCCCAATATAGTGAGCTGATCACAAAGAGCATAGTAAAAGCAATTTCCATCAGCTTGTACATCGACAATATCAAATCCTGGAATTTCTGTGGGACCTATTCCTGCTTCTTGAGCAAGTGATGCTAAGGAGGCTTGTATAGCCAAAGCTATGTGTTCTTCTTGGTCATGTCCTGTAAACCAATCTTGCGCGACAGCGCCTGCTGCTGCGGCAGGGCAAGGAGAGAAATATTCTTCTTGGACAAAACTTTGTTGTTCGTTGGGTTTTTGCGTAAAATGCTGCTTCAGGATATTTTCAATATATTCTTTAAGTTCTTGTTTATCCTCTTTACTTTTTATCTGAGACATTATGTCTGGTATATTATGCTTGGCTTCTGGCAATTTTTCCATTAAAAGATCTTGATATGTAAGGTCGTCTTTTACAAAATCTAAAAGATGATCAATCTGACCTTCATACTCTTCTGATTTTGGGTTTGTTATGTCTTCGCGGAAAATGAGACTATTTTCCAACATCATGTCAATACAGGCAATGATCACTTTTTCAAGCGGTATGTGACCGTTTTTTTTACTTTCTTCCGCTAAAGCTTGATCCTCGTCGTCTTCTGCTTCGAAGGTGTCGTAGGGTGTAGCAGTCGATACAGGCACAACGTAGGTGGTGGCTGCCGCTGCGCCTGTCGAGCTTTCTAGATCTTTTTGACTTTTTGTAAAGTAGGTCTTTATGATTTCCTTGATGTATTCTTTTAGCAGACTCTCTCCTGATGGAGATCTTGAAAGGGTATAGAGTGATGATAGAGTGTATTCAATGCCAGGGAAGCCGAACGTTTCGAACCGTGAGTGAACTTGAGGATCCGTGGCGAAATCTAAAATATACTTAATTGAGTTTTCAAACTCTCTATGCTTTGGATTGGTGATAATATGTGGCATAATCTCCTGCGATCCTAGTAAATTATTAATAAAGGCAATGATCACTTCTTCGGGTGGTATGCGGCCGTTTTTTTTACTTTCTTCCGCTAAAGCTTGAATGCCTTCTTGGTATAATTTTTTTTGAATAACCTCTTCACTTTCTTCATCAGTGGCTGCAAGCCTATCTTGCTCCTGGATCCGAACTGTAGCAGTGGGAGAGAGGGGCAAGGAGGAAGCCGGCGGTATTGACGATAAATCTGTGGAGGTATGTGAAGATTGTGGATCTAGTCTAAAATTATCAATTATGATTTTACGAATATGGATTTTAAAGTTGTCGAAACCCATTTCTGCTATCTTAGAACGGAGGTGATTTATACCGGCATCCATGGCAGGAATTTCATCCGGCGCAAAAAAATCCAGACCTTCACCTTCTTCTAATGAGAAAATAATTGTATTAACATAAACTTCAAAGTCGGGATGGTTACGGTTGTAAATGACTCCGCGGGGGATGACCCCTTGTGCCTCAAGCATTGCAGTGTATTCAATTATGGTTTCTTTTTCAGTGGTCACTGGAGCTTCAGTGCTTGCTACACGACCTTGGTGCGATGCGGTTGAAGTTGCATTGAGATATTCTTCTTTGGGATCAACTGCAAAAAGATTGAATACAATTATGCTCAATAATACCGAAGTTGTGAAAAAATGCTTATTCATGATTTTGTCTATAACCTTTACTATGAATTAGTAAGTAGAACAGAAATAATCAAGTAAAATTAATTTATTGTTAATAAAGTGGTTGATCTTAGATTGAGCATTTTTGAAAAATAGCACTTTAAGAATAACTTTGAACAAGTAGTACACAAGGCTGATTCTTACCATCGAATCTCTTAACTTATACAATTCTGAGCGGATTTTTAATCCACGTGAGAATCTCTTCTGACTTCAAGAGAGACCCTCACGTCAGGGCTGCGCCCTTCCTCAGGGTGACCTCGTTGTTTTCAGAGCTCTTTCTATTCTAAACTCTGTCAACGAATTATCTAACCTATACAGGTTGTATAAGTTAAGAGATTCGATG
>DLRV01000004.1 GCA_002500565.1 Holosporaceae bacterium UBA7879 | reverse complement strand
AGTCTCTTGAAATCAGGGGAAAGGTATAAGTTTTTCTAATTTTCTGATTTAAGCAACACGGCCTCTTTGAATCCCCTCATACTTTTTGCCACTTGTTTTTCAAACTCTCTACTCATTCTAGTTGAAAAACCTGGCTGTGCCTCTTTAAATCTAAAGGATTCTGCAATTGCCCTTCTCAATAAATAAGTTGAATCATTTGCTTTTTCTGGGGGAAAATAATTTGCAATGCAATTAACACCACACCCACCTGTTTGATTAGCAAGCGCCTGAGATAAATCTAGGTCACCACCGCTTAAAAAGAGTAAGGCCCGATTTCCCAATTTGATTTCATGCGTTTCACCATCTATCTGGACAGAAAGTGAATAATATGCAACATTTTTTCCATTATCCGGATCTACTATGCCTAAACTATCTCTTACTCCTGAAAGTATGTTTTCTTGTATTTTAAATTCTTTACCTTCTTCATCAGTTAAATCTCTTACAGCTGAAACTGCAAGTTTCTCTTCAGGAATATCTTTTTTAGGATCCCAAACAATCTCGAAAAATCTTATACTTTTGAGGTCAAGTAGACATAAAAAAACAAGTAATAAACTTAATAATTTCATTAAAAACATCTATTCAAACTAAAAACTCTAGTCTGTTTATCTCCAACGGATATGATTAAAATAATAGTAGTAAATATCAAAAACTGCACCAACATTATCCCTCTGCCTATAAGTTCTAATCCACTCATCTCTCATAGCAGTGTCTCCATCATTGCCTTGTGTGACTTTTTTTCTCATTTTCCTTACATAATAATTTATACAGTCGCGTAATAGAGAGTCATCACGTACACGAAACCACCCCTCACAATAAACGTCAATACCAACGTTTCTCAATGCCATAGCCGTAAAGGTACAGCAGTTGTGGTCAATAAGTCCAGTTGATCCAAATCTAATTTCACGCCCGTTTTGCCAAACAGGCAAAATATGTTGACGAAAATCTGTAATTCTATTGTTAGGTATTAAAAAAGCGCAATACTTATCATAAATTGACGGCGCATCATCCGCTAAGTTATTGGCTATTGTCCTATCAAAGGCAGGTAAATGCGTACTCTCAAGCTCAACTGGATGACTTCTCTTGCTTTCTTTTCTCCATTTTTGTCTATATTTTCGAGTTTCTTTTTTAGCTCTATGACATAATTTAAGGACCTCCTCCGTATTGAGTGTTACGATATTTGCATTTGTCCCTAAACCATTTTCGACATCTCCACTCCGATTAACAAAGTGAAGACCTTCATAGTAATAGTTTTGCCCGTTCTGCATTTGGAAAATAAGCAAAGGATGCCTTGGATCATGCACTTTTCTCTCTTCACCTACGGGCTCCGGTGTTCTGAAGCAAAGGATGACTGAAGTATAGCCATCCCGATTAATGTCATAGAAAAATCCTTGGGTTCTACATCTTTCTATATCTGGCCCTTCTTGACCAATTCCTGGATGTGTTACATATGTATTGATTTCATTTTCCACTTCATACTCTAGAGGGTATCCATACATATGGCTATTTGTGTAAGCGGCTAGCGCAACCATAAAAAAAAGGGTTTTAATTGAGTTAAAAACGCTAAAAAATTTGTTGTTTTTCATTATTTTTCCCATATTTTTTTAACGGATTTCACGTTGAGTGATAAATAAATATAAATTATAAAAAAACCGCGACGTTGGCGACATATCAGGTGCCGCATGCCGTGCGATATCATTTTCAATGCTTGACCCAGAACCTATTATTTCTTCGAGAAAACGTCTAACTACGAGAGGTTTGAAGAATTTATTAGTAAATCTAAGATTGGTTGCTTGACAGCAAGACGTTAATAGTTCTGAAATATAGGATAATTTCGTGTGTGCTACATCTTGTATAAGTCGTCTACCTTGAAAAATACTGTGATGGGGATCGGAAGTGAAATCAGCAATCACTTTCCCACAACAACGCGAATTGTTTAATCCTGGAGAAATAACAGATATGCCTGATGCATTGCTCTCGAACAATCTTACAATCTTTAAAATACTTGGTTTGGCAATTCGACTTAAAAGATCCTTAAAGTAATTTGGAGATGCCTCTTCATCTACATTTAAAGACTTAATGCTGTCTACCTGAATTTTTTTGAATAAACCTTCTATGTTCCTTTCTTTAAGAGGCCAATGTTGTACTGGATATAGCATTTTTTTTGATATGAGTGCTTCCACAGGATTAGATTGATCCTTGATTGTAAAAAAGTCTGTTTCAAAACAAATGTAGGGACCTTTTCTATCCAATCCTTCTGATAATTTAATAGAGGGGTCAGTGGAAAAGGATAATTTCATAAAATCATAATAATATAACTCTGCATGGCTATTAGATTGTTCTCTTTGCCTCTGTTCACCTAATTGCACAGGTCTCTGCTGTATGAACATTAGAGCAAGGCCTGACTCTGGAAATGAGTAAATGGGAATGCTGTGATTGGATTCATCAAACAAATTTAGAACTAAGTAGACATGAGTACTATATGAAGTGAAATGATTGGTATTTTGAACACGTCGTGCATGAAATCGAGCATATCTAATAGTTGAACTAGTATTGCTTAAGGCTTCTACCATTAGTGGTGCCACAGTTTGCATTCTGGGGGGCTGCTGCACAGCATGGATTTCATCACTTCTATCGTGTTCCATTTCACATACTTCGGGGCCAACAGCAAGTATTGAAAAGATAAATAGATGCGTAAAAGCTATCAGCGCTAAAACTTTTTGAAATTTAAATTTTTCTAAAACCGATAAGTGAAAATAATACATATTCATCCCCTATTTAAGACAACCTTTGCGAGATCTGTTACTTTAGTTACCAAACCAGTCATTGTTCTTGTATGTTCAGCATTGCAACACCCCGATCTTCCACAGCAGCCTCCACCACACCCAAAATAACACTTACTAGCTCTAACGCCATGGTCTGGTGACTCTCGATAACTCGCTGTTGCACACGTAGTGCAATGCTCTTGTCTATGATTTAGCTCACCAGATAAGGGGTTGACATGCGCTTGTTGTTCATGCGGATTCTGATGATGGCTTATTCTTTCATGCTGTCCTGATATAACGTTCAATCTATAAGCAGAATCAGATTCTTGTTCTGGTGGAATAGCAAATAAAACAAAAGGCAATATTAATAAGTAAAAAAATTTCATAATTAACTCCATTTATATTAATAATGTCTTACATTTTTGATTCGTAGAAAATTATTTTTTTTAATATTTTTCCACTTAGGCGAGACATGGTTGGTACTATGAGAAAAACTATGGGGCTAATACTGTAGATGTAGCGTCTATCATATTGTGTTTGCTGCAGTATTGGCATGGATATCTAATTTTCACACCTTCTACCTAAAGTTATTCATTAAGAATATTGATCATAGAGCCAATGCTTTAGAAGTGAATTCCTCTCTAAATGGCTGTTATTCTGAATGCCAAGATATAGAGCTTTCTTCTGGCCAATCACAATCACTTTGTGCTTGCCTCGAGTGATGCCTGTATAAATCAGGTTTCTCATCAGTAACTTATAATGGCTCATGAAGATGGGTAAGATCACAACTGGAAACTCTGACCCTTGGGACTTGTGGATAGTCATGGCATAGGATAGGTCAACTTGATCCATCTCCCCAAAATCATAGGAAACTTCTCTTTGTTCATAGGTAATGATCACCTGCTTTGCATGGGCATCAATGTGGATGATCTTTCCTATGTCACCATTATAAACATCTTTGTCATAGTTATTGCTCATCTGAATCACAGGATCCCCAACCAGATAGGTCTGACCAAAGATGATGACGCTTGGAGATTTATTGGGATTGAGCTTTTGTTGAAGAGAGGCATTCAAGGTGCGGGTGCCAAGAATGCCTGATTTCATGGGTGTTAGTATCTGCACTTTAGGTGTATTGGCTCCGCCTTTGCTTTGAGCAACCATGTATTTTAAAACCAACTCTAACCCCTCTTCAGGGGTTTCTGCTGCGATAAAGTGAAAGTCGCTTAACTTCCCCTCTTCGTTAATTGGCATCTTGCCATGATTAATACGGTGAGCGTTTAAGATGATGTGACTCTCTTTTCCTTGTCTAAAGATCTCTGTTAATCTGACAACAGGCAGTGTTTGTGACATGATCATATCTTTGAGGACTTGTCCGGGTCCAACTGAGGGAAGCTGATCAATGTCGCCAATGAAACATATACGTGCTTCATCTGGCATGGCTTTTAAAAAAGAATGAAGTAAGAAGATATCAATCATTGATGATTCATCAACGATAAACACATCTCCTTTAAGCTTGTTATTTTCGTTATATTTAAATCCTCCTACTTTGGGAGAGAATGATAAGAGCTTATGAAGAGTTGAGGCTTCCTTACCTGTGCTTTCTGATAAACGCTTTGCAGCTCTTCCTGTGGGAGCTACTAAATGAATTCTAGAAGCTTTAATGCTTAGTATTTTAAGCAGACATTTAACCAGTGTTGTCTTACCAACACCAGGGCCGCCTGTGATGATACATAGCTTGCTTTCGATTGCTGTTTGTAAAGCGCTTAATTGAGAAGCAGAGAGAGAAAAGCTGATTTGTGTCTGTACCCACTCTACAGCTTTATCAACGTTGATGGTAATAGAATCACGTGTGCCTTGAATCCTTTTGAGCTTTGTAGAAATGGCTTTTTCTGTGTGATAAACCACAGGCATATAACAAATGCTTTTATTTGTGTTTGAATCTTCAAACTCAATCAGATCGCTAGTTAAGATCTCTTGATCTAAAACCTGACTGACCGGTTCTGGGTTTATCTCCAGAAGTTTTGTTGTCTCATGAGCTAATGCTTCTTTTGGTAAACCACACAAGCCATTATCGAATCCTGTAAGGAGTATATGAGAAAGGCCGGCTTTTATACGCTCAGGAGATTCTTTCTCAATGCCAAGTGATTCAGCTATTTTATCTGCAGATAAAAAGCCAATGCCTTTGATATCTTGAGCGAGTTTGTAAGGATTGGTCTTTAAAACATGGATAGATTGATCCCCATAGGTTTTATAAATCCGCACAGCTCTTGCTGTTGAAATCCCATGGGCATGCAGAAAGACCATAATCTCCCGGATTTGCTTTTGCTCTGCCCAGCCATCAGCAATGATCTTCCCCCTCTTCTTGCCGATACCCTCAACCTCTTGAAGCTTTTCAGGAGAAGATTCAATGACATCAAAAACTTCCTGACCAAAAGCATTCACTAGTCTTTTTCCATAGGCGGGACCAATGCCTTTGATCAACCCTGAGGAAAGGTATTTTATGATGCCTTCAACAGTTGTTGGTGGGTGAGAGATAATTCTCTGAGATCTAAACTGAGGTCCATACGCTTTATCCTGCACCCAAGATCCCTCAGCCTTAAAATGTTCGCCAACACTGATGGTTTGAGAAGAACCCACAACGGTGACAAGATCTCTGTGACCTCTAACATTGGTTTTGATGACAAAAAAGCCTGTATCCTGGTTATGAAAGGTAATGCGTTCAATAAGACCTGTAAGCTCTTCTATCACTGCTGATTTTTGATAAAAATTTGTCATCCATTTTTTCCTAAAAGAGCATAGAAGTTATTGGTATATTTCTTTGAAACTTCAGGACTCTCTACAAAGATAACATTTTCTGAGTTTCTGTGTTGGGCGCTATAGGTCCAGTTATAAGATCCAGTGATTGTGTAAAGGTCATCAATAATCATCACCTTACTATGGGCATAACTGGGTTGCTTATCAAAATAGACAGGTACTCCAATATTTTTAAGATCTTGAATACGTGAATAACGGTTTTGAGATTGTTTGATATCACTTAGGACTTTAATAGAAACACCTCGTTCTCTGGCTCTTAAAAGAGCTTGAAAAATAGGCTTTGAAGTGAACGAAAAAGCTTGGATGTGAATTTCTTTTTGAGCTTCTTCAATTTTTTGAATGATTTTATTTTCACATGGACTTCCAGGCGTAAAACAAACCTCTATTTTGTTTGATGCAACAGGAATAGGATAGACATGGTAATACTCATAAGCAAAGTAACCTGCTATGAATCCTAAAATAACCAGAAAAGACTTGCTGCTTAATTTATTAAATCGCTTTAGAGATGAGTTATTCTTTTTCATAGAAAATGATGTAGAGTTTTCATTCAATTATCGTAATTAATTAAATAGATTATATATATTTGCTTGACGTTAATAGTTTTAAGTTCAGATAGGTTTCAAAGAGCTTTTGAAGTTCGGTTATATGATGCTCAAATGAGAGGACAGTTTCATCCCGAATTTAATCCTTTTTTTTAATTTTTTCTTGCGTACTTTTCTCTTCAGGAGCTTTTGAGCTGATCGAAACATATCTTGGCAAAGGGTCTCTGAATTTAGAGAACTTGACCTTTATTTTTGCAGGAGGAAAGTTGCCAGGCAACTTCAGAATGGCTTCAACATATTTTTTGGTTTGCTTAAGGTTATTCAACTCATATTTATCAACCACAGATTCTGTGTTTTTCTGGGCATTGATGTTAACACCATCTCGCATTTGATGTGATCCAATCGAGAAGTTTTCTTGTGTTTCAATGCTTTGCTTTTCACCAAAGAAGTTTGAGACGTAGTTTCGGGTATCTGGATCATCCCCTAACCTAAAACAAATTTTAGTGCTAAAATTTGTTAGCATGGATCGTGTCTGTGCATAGCCATAGATCTCTTGCAATTGATAGATGTTCTGCATACCGGCAACAAAGCATCCGCCATAGGAACGCATAAAGGCCAGGCTGTGCTCTAGTTGATGAATCTTTCTCAAAGCTGGGAGTTCATCGACTAAGAACCATAATTTTGAGTTGATATTACTTGGGTTTGTCTCTTTGAGTCCTTCAACAACAGCCATAAACCACGAAATCCAAAACTGGACAAAAGGAAGAAGTGCCTCTTTCTGATTAGGTCCAATGGTGATGAACAAAAACTGACCATCTTTCTTGTCTTCTTGAACCCAGTCTTTAAGTGAGAAAGTCTCTTTGTTTTCTTGATTTTTAAAATAGCGAATCTTATCAGCGACCAGTGTCATCATCATACGGATATTAAGAATGGTTTTTTCAACGGAATCATTGGTAAAAGCATCACTGGCTTCATTCTTCAAAAACTCAACCAATGACTTAGGCGGATCACTAGAGGCCATAAGCTTTGCTAGAAGTGTCATTGACTTTGTTTTTTTGTCCTTAAGGTATTTAGCTGTGTATTTAAAAACGATCCCAGCACTACGCTCCCAAAAGGGATCTGATTTATAAGTATCTGCGGGAAACAAATACCCTGCAAGCATATCAAGGGTTACATCATCTGCGCCTTCAGCCCAAATATCCCACTGAGGGGATCTGGCATCAAAAGGATTTAAAAGGATATCTTTTTCAGGGTCGTAATGTTGGCCAACCATATCTCCTTTTTGATCAATGATAATAGCTCTGTTTTTTTGTTTTCTGATTTGGGGAATGAGCTGGTGTAATGCTGTTGTTTTACCACTTCCAGTTGCCCCCAAAAGCAACATATGCTGAGATTCTGTATTTTTTTGTAAAGAGGTATGGCCAATCTTAAACGCAGAAACCAGTCCTGCTTTTTTTAAAAGAGCATTTAGCTTCGTCCCTGTAATAAGAGAAGCCCCTTTGACGGTTCTTTTATCCTCAACTTTTTGCGCAATACGCCGAAACCGTAAAAGCATGAGTAGAACAATACTGCAGGCCAGGGCCAAGCTGACATAATGGATTTGAAAGATCTCGCCTAACTGAGCATTTACATATTTATTTTGTACAAATAGATATGAAGGAAGATTGATATGACGATCAAAAACAAAAGCTTCCGTGCGAAGAGCTGTAAAAGATTTATAGGCAACAGGGAATACAGAATGGCCAAGAAGCGCATGAAACACCTCATCCAAACTCTGAAGCAAAGGCTTAAGGACTGGCCAGAGAGCAATGTTAACTTTGGCAAACAAATAAATACTAAAAAGCTTCAAATGATCAGTCTTAAGCGCATATAAAAGACTCTGCAAACCAAAGAGCAGAACATACGATCCTATCCAGACCTTAACAAGAAGGGTGATGTTTTGAACCAACATTCTCAAACGGTGACTGAATATCTGCCCGCCCTTAGTAAATTGATCAGTGGTTGAGTGTCGTTTCATAGCTTTGAATTTCCTTTATTATTCATAATAAGAAGCCTTTTGATTATTTAAAATCTGTAGTAAAACATAATTATGAATAGTGTTATTAAGAAAACTCAACTGCCGAATTTCATCAAAGCGATGATACCTGCCCTGCCAATATCTGTGGGCACCTTTGGTATCATTTACTTTCTTGTATCGCAGAATTTCTGGCAAACAAGCCTTAGCCAAACTCCCCTGGCTTTTTTCTTGTTTGTCAGCTTCACTATTCTTGGAGAAATAGCCCTTAATGTTTTTGGGTTTAAGGATAGCGATAATATCTCTGATGAAATCCTGCAAAGCAAATACAAATCGACGCGTAGAACCTACAAACGATACTGCATCGTAAGTCTTATTGCGCGCACAATTCTTTTCGTTGTATGGACTGCTTTGATTATCAATTTTGATCTGCTGCGAGGGGCAGAAGAAGGATTCTTTTTGCTGAGTGGACTGACCCTTTTTGCAAGCATTTTTGTAATAGGCTTCATCAAAGCAGGATTTTTTCCTGTATTTAGGGTTAAAGGTCATGTCCCCACCCCTGTACCTGTTCAAACCCACTCTCCGCTTTCTTCAAACATGTGGGAAAAGTCAGCTGCTCATGACAATAAAAACTATATTTATGGCTTAGGCCATGGATCACTTCATCATCCTTCACAAGATTTATACTTAATTGGTGAAAACAAGAATTAGTCTTCATTATTCATCCCGTGGTTCCAACCTCTGCGGTACATGTTCTTGTTTTTAGATTCCTTAAACTTTTCTCCCTGAGCACTCCGAGACTCATCAATATTTGACCTCTCATTACGAATCATTTCATTCACACTTTGGGTATTGGTATTGTTTTTAGATTTTAACTCCTTCTCTTTATCATACATGGTCTGTTGTACTCCCTGCTCGAACCCTGTCGGCACTGTATGACCAAAACCTGCCTCTAAGTTTTTATCTTTAAATCCATTAAAGTATGAGTCTGAAGCGTTTTGAATATTTTGTTCATTAATGGTGAATGATGAATCAGCCGCTAGGGACATCAATCTTTGACGATATCCTTCTCCTACCTTTCGAGCGACACCTGCAAATTCTGATTGATGGGTTGTTTGCCAAGTGGCTGCTTTTTTAAGATCCCAGCCATTATCATCAGCTATTTTTTGTAGGGTTAGCCCAGCAATATTCTGGTTGATCTGCATGCCGTGTTTGCGTTGGTAATTAGCCATTTGCTCATAACGATGGGCTTCTTGATCTAGAGCTGAGATTTCACTTGAGAGACGACTGGTTTGATCAAGAGATTCTCGAAGGGAATGACTGGTACGTTCGCTTGAATCAGAAGTATATTTAATGTTTTGTGATTGAGCCATTCCATGTATTCTTGAAAACGCTTCCTGTTCATCCACACTCAACTTATTGTATTCTTCCCTGTTCATCCCATGTACTTTATCAGAGCCTGCCCGCATGGAAGAAGAAGCTGTGCCTGAGACAGATCCCCCAACAAATCCTAGTTTGAGACCTGCACTTGCTGATGCAGAGACTCCCAGAGATGCATCAACGCTTTTGGATTCATTGGTGCCAAATCTTTCATTGGTTGAAGATCCAGAACCATACGATCTGTTTAAGGCATTTTGGATATTTGCCCTTTGTTCTTCAGATAAACTTTGATCATAGGTCATTCCCCTCATGATATTCATGTTGTGTTCATGGGTTAATTGCTCAGATCGCGCAAGCGCTTCATTGTAGGATTGCTGCTTGCTTTGCATCGCTGTGCGACTTTTATTAGCAGCTTCACTGAATGTATTGTCATTGGCAAAGTTATACCCGACTTGGGTTAAGAGACTTGTCTGGCTTTCGGTAATGGTTTCAATGCCGCCTGTACTCATGTTTTGCGCATAACGACCATCACTAAACTGCATGCCACTCTGGGTCATAGCTCCTATGGTTTGTTGGGCCATTTGGGTATTGGCAAAGGATCTGTTGCCAATACTCATGTTGTCAAAAGAAGTATTGTTATCAACCATGGAGGAGCCCATGCTTGCACCTAGAGATGCCGGCGAGAAGCGATCCATCATATTAACAAGGGCGTATCCTCCTTGATTGATCAATGCCCAGGATATCATGGGGACAGAGATCATAAATCCTTGGGTGATGCAGTAGATGTTAAAGGCTACATCAGCCATACCATCTTGAGTTACGAGGTTTAATCCGCCTCCTCCAGCAATTAGAAGGTCTGTTTGTGATTCCAGAGCATTGGCAGCAATGCCGTTAATTATACTAAAAAATATTGGCCAACTCTGCACCCAAATCATCATTTTGATCCAGGTACCAAGCAGCTGGTATCCGCCTGGCATAAAACTAAGCGGGAGTATCAGGACTGTTGCCACAATCAGCATCATAAAGATAACGGTCTGAGCCAGGGGGAGATATTCTGCAATGGCTGCTCCACCGACAAGCCATCCTGAGTTTTGCTGAATGATAGAGCGCCCTGCTTGCAGGTTAATCAACTCTGGATAAAGACGTTGATGACCATGTTTTTCTCTTAAATCATCATAGCCTTCTTTAAAGGCATTCATCATCATCTGCTGCCCTGAAACCCGATGAAACTCTCGGCTTTGTTCACCAATGATCTGCCAGGCATCAGCGCTGTTGGTTTTTAAGAGATGATTCATATTAACACTGCGATCAAGACTGCCCTTACCTGTTATGGAGGTTAAACCCAGGAGACCTTTTAACTGAGTTAAAACCCCCTCACCTCTGGAATCACCCTCTATTTTAGTTTTAACATCTCTCGCAGCAACACTACAGGCTTTGAATGTAGTTTCACCGCCTTCTCTCCAATACATCCCCAAACCCGGATGAGCATTTTCTTGAACAAAGCTTAATATATCTGAACTTTTTAAGGCTTCTTCCCGTTTGCCTTGAATGTCTGTAATCACATAAGGCCAGGTATAACACCTGTTCATAAATTCTTTGACATTGTCTCGAAGGGTTACATCCTGAATGCGGATGTTTTTCATGGAGGCAAGAACCTTGGCCCCAAACATTGGTCCTGTTTTGCCAAAGCGATAGGCCGGATTATCATCAACAGGCTTTAAGGTATCTTCAATCATCTCTGTAACGCGGTGACCAATCATACTTGAGACCGAACTTACCAAGGCAATCCCATAGGGGATATGATCCTTTTGCGTTACATATCCTGAAATGTCCTCAATGTTTACTTTTGTTTTGGGGCCCAAAAAAACGCCTAGGATTAAGAGACTGGGCACAAACCAACTTTTGGCAAAGATGCCGATATTGTGACCATAAATGGCTTTGATTGATATCCAAAAAGCCCCTATCACCATACTTAGCTGAATGACGGCATTAAACTCTTTGTTTTGACCGCCAAAGATCATAGCAATGCCATCAAAGACTTTGGCAACAAACTCACCGCCGCCATAGGTGTAAATTATGCACTCCATATCCTCTCTCCTATACAAACCGCCGGTTGGTGATCATACGCTCCAAACCCATAACATGGGTCCGAAAGGCCATCATCTTGCCTTCAAGGCGGCCCATTTCAGCGGCAATATCTTGACGCAAATGATAGAGGCCATCTTTAAAGGCCTTTAGAACTGTATCGTCCAATTGAACGGACTCTAGTTGCTGAATCCACGTTTCAACATCAGTTGTTATTTTTTCAAGGTTGGTCAGCAAGATATGAAAGGCCGTGTATTCACTAGCTTCATCCATAATGTGCGAGGCTTGAACAGCTGAAACTTGGATATAGGTGTAAATGGGGATCTTTTCTCCCACAGTTTCAAGGAAAGATGTCTGGGAAGTAGTAAAGGCCTCTCCGGCATTATATTTAGCTTGAATGGTCGAGACCATCTTAGAAACATACGACGTTAGAGACTCTTTCTGATCAACTGTTACTTCAACCTCTCTTGGCATCAAACATAAATCATCATTACATTGGTACTTAGTTGCTTTATCGCCCTTCACATAAGCTAAGAGTTGTTTTTTATTGTTTGAAAGTGGTTTGTAAAAACGCGTTTTATAAACTTTAGTCGTCTCCCCTGATTCAGCGCCTGGAACAGCTTCTTCTTTGGAAACCACTGTTCCAACTGTACTCATGTAAAACTCACACTGGGAGCGATCAATGCCGGCTTTCTTACACGCATGACTAACTAAATTATAAGAGCCTAAAAGGGTATCTGACTTGCCCTTGCCAAACGTCTCTTCCAGTTTCTTTTGTGAAGTATCGCCGGCTTTACAACTCTCTCTTGCCCCAAACCAATCCGGGGCCTCTCCTCGCCGCGTGAGGTCCGTACAGGCATGCTGCTGCATCACACTGCCTTTTGGCAAAGCAGAGGCAAAAGCGGCTTCAACAAGTCGGCAATCTTCGAGAAGAAAGCTATTCATCTCTTGAATCCAGTTTTGCAGCTGTGACATGGTGTTTTCTATTTGCGGGGCAAAGGTTTTCATGCCCAATTTGAAAGCATACGCCGGGGCGGCGGCGCCAACCCGTTTGGCCAGACCCACCAATTGATCTTGGGTGATAAAACTAAAACTGCCATAGTAAGCATCAATCCCACCACAGCCGGCATTAATCTTGGGCAAGTTGACATTAAAGGGTTGAACGGATTTGGTTTTATTACGAATAGCAAGACTACCGCCAGTATAGTGACCAGCTGATTGAGATTGAAAATGACCCGGGGATGTATAATTGGCATTCGAGCCAATATCTCTGAAAAATTGTTCTAGTTTATTAGCTTCAACCGAGGAGAAAGCAGATATTAAGATCAAACATAGAAGTAATCTCATTGCTTGTTCTCCCCTTCAGATATGTACTGAATCAATCTCCATAGAGTCTCCTCCATCTCACTCACCGCTGTCATACCCCAAGCAAGGGGCAAAACTTGTTTTGATTTGTAATGAACCAGGAACAAAGCCGGATAAGTGCCTTGAACGTTATACCGATCAATAAAGCCGTTATCGGGAATTGATTTTAATCCCTGAACCTGCCCGCCTTGTTTGGAGATGGCTAAGACGTCAAAGCCATACTTTTTAGAAAAATCTCTCACCATGGGCAGAAAACGGTCGCAGTAAGGACAGCCAGGTTGCCACACATAAAAAAGGCCATAATCTTCAGAAAGGGTTTTGAAGATCTCTTTCATTTTTTTGGCTTTCTCAAACTTTAACAGCTGCTGATGAACGGAGTTGGGGTTTGAGCCTGGATCTTGATTTTGTGGATTCAACATACTGGCAATCACCCACGCTTTAGAGAACTTCTCTGATTTATTGATCACTTGCTGTTGCAGCTTTTGTGCCGCAATGACATTTTCGAGTGTGGGTGTATCGAGAGCCATATGAATGGCTCTATCTAACTTTTCAGAAAGAGATTTGTTGCGATCAACAGCCCTTTGTTCAGGTGTTAGGTCTTTAGAGTTTTTTTTAGATTTTTTAAGAGGTTGATCCTGCTCTTTCTTCTCCTTGTACCAAAGAAATCCTTCTGGATCCTTCATGTTATAAGTGGCCATAACAGATGAACTGAACATAAGAGCAATCAGTAACCGGATCATAGATCTCCCTCTCGGTTTTCTGCCCTGGTCTCAAACTTGTTCTTCAAATCTGGCTGAGCCATGGCAAAATGACTTTTATAGCTACTGGAGAACGCCGTTGTCATATCTTTACTTCTGATCTTTGTATTGACCAATTCTTCAAACAAGGGAGCCAAATTGATGCGATCAAAATCGAGTTTTGAGAGCTCTTCAACGGTAAAGCCGCGGCAATCAGGATTCTTAGCATCGCCAAAACCTTTGCCAACTTGAGGTGATCCTTGAACCTGCACTTCACGTTCAAGTCTGGAACCAAAACAACAGTAGCTATGTTTACGGGCAATACAAAACCCAAGGACTTTTTCTGAGCAGTAAGAACCTAGATAATGACATTGTCCGGCTTGCTTGAGTTTGGCTAAGTTTTTTTCCTCGGGCGAACAATCAGCAAGTCCAAGAGATTGCCCCCAACCTCGACTTTGACAACAGTCTTTGAAGTTTACGATATTAACTTTACAACTGCGGCCGTGGGGTGGCTCACCCGTAAAGACATGAATGGGCTCACCTGTTTGTTTTTCACCCATTTTCTTTAAGATATTAAGTTTAGAGATAACCTCTTGAAAGTCTTGATCCTTACGTGAATTGGGTTGATGACATTTGCCATCTAGGCAAAATGGGACTTCACCGCCGATCTCAAGATCTGTTTCTTCGATTTCTTTTTTGCAATCATAAAAACGTTTGTAGCCGGTTATGATTGAAAGAGGCTCTGTATCTGGTTCCCGTACTTCATGAATAATCGGCTCACTTTTGATAAGTGTACAGTTTTTGATATCCTCTTCCCGGCAGGTATTATCAATCTCACCATCACATTCATAGACAACTTCATCTTCCCAGCAGGGTCTTTTAACAGTCAGCTCATCAAACTCACGCGGCACCTCATCAAGACATCGTCTCGATTTGACAGAACAGTTTAGTTTTTTGGTAAATTCTTCGGTATCTGGATTAACGGTTTCCCAACCCTCATGGTCGCTTTTGTCCGTTTGATAGGTATAATGCTTGATGTTACGCCTTGTCATCCGAGCTACGCTTGCGGATTCATATTTGTATTGATAAATATAGTCCATTGTCCTATCAACAACAAATCCACGATCAACGCTTACAATGTGTTTAGGATTTATATTAAGTTGTTCGCCAGTATTGACATCAACTGGTATAATAAAAGGATAACCATATCTTTTAACAACCTCAGTTATAATTTGTTCTCTACTAAGACCAGAACCTCGAAATTGACTTAATAAGTGAAAACCATGATATTTGATAGCAAAGGCTGAATTTCTAAAGTCAACCACATTGCTTTTCAAGACACGTGGCGGCGGTTGATAGTGATACCGTCTGCGAACTCTCAGCTCAAATGTTTTAGGTGTAGTGCAGGCATAAGAATAAGTTTCAGCTTTGCGGCGTTTGATTTGATTCTTTTGTCCTTGAACGAGTTTCAAGGGATCTTTATAAACCTCAGCAGCCTTATCCTTCATGAAAGCTTCTTGCTGAACTCCTTCTTTATCAAACTCCAGGTCTGACTTGAGGGAAGATCCATGGGCAAACTCATAAAACTGAAACTCTTTTGTGTTATCTAAATCCAGATATTCAAACTCCTTCCCCTCTTCCAGATTTGCTTTTTCTCTTTTCTTTCTTTTACTTCTTTCAGTTGATTCGTAGGTTTTTGCTGCAGAATTCAGTGATACCTCACTAGCATATTTAGTTACTTTGTTCCCTTGGTAATTCAAGTCTTTTAGAAGATCTCTTTTGTTTTCAGCGATAAAAGATCTTGCCTCCCCTAAATTCATTTTTTGCGCAATTGACGCTGCCTCTTTGTATTGACCAGCCATATCTGCTTTAAGACAAAAACAAAAAATTAGACAGACAAACCTAAGTCTCATTTTTTGCTCTCCTGGATTTTTTCCAAAACATATGAAACAGGCACATGGCCTGTATGCTTGTAATAGTGGTCCTCCCCTTCTTGGATCAAAATGGTTGGGACAACTTTGATGTCAAAGTCCTCAAAGGCAGGCGGATCAATATCAACAACAACTTTAAGGCGTTCAATATAAGCTTTGGTTTTCATCATTGAGCCTTCTATCAGGCCGCGCATAATAAGCCTGCTTTCAGGCTGGGATTTAATTGCGTTGTAATATTCCTGAATTGCTGTATCCGGCATTGAAGAACTGATAAAGATTTGGCAAGGTTTTTGCTCTGCCATCAGGATTGACGATATTAATAGACCTAGAAACAATTGAAATATCTTGATTTTTTCAGACAAGTTGTGTGAACTAAAAAGCATGTGATCTCCTTTGATTTATGATATGACTCAACATAATAAGAACATCTTTAAATGACCTTAGAACTGCCCGAAGATCTTGAAAAACGCTTGGAAAAAGTTGCCAAGAATTTAAACGTAACCAAGCAATATTGTATTGAAATGGTACTTTCCCAATACGTCGCCAATTGGGAAGAAATAAATGAGAACCCATCCTCAAAAGAAAATTAGCTTGTCTCGAAAAAACATACTGCATGGTCAATCCCATTTAATTGGAATAGGGGTTAGGCAGCAGTCTCTCTTGCGCCAGACCAGATAGCCAAAGTCAGATCCTTTATAAGGGTATTCTTTACCTGACTGCCAAAGGGTCTCACTTGATCCCAGCGGATGACACTTTTCTGAAACTGGATACGTCAACTGCAAACGATATTGAGATTTTTTCATAATCGGCATAGGATATTTACGGCACTGACCTTCTTTTCCCATATATCCCCAGAGCATCAACTGTCGGTGTAACTTGAACATAAAGCGCTGTGAGATCAGTAAGGATGATTGAAGGCCACTGGTTGCAGCGCCCACATTACCTGTTAAAGGATACATAGATCCCTGACACCCTCCACACCAAAACAACGGATCTAAAGGTAAATTAGCAGAAGCGGCCGCGCAATCAGCCAGGCAGGCCATTTGGGCAATGGGATTTGCAAATAAAAATACTTCAGGATTTAAAATCGCTGTCTTGGCATCATCATTCCACAATGGATCAAATTCGGTTAGATAAGCCAGATCAATGCTCATCTTTTCAAGACAGATAAAATCAATCAGCACTTCGAGCCAATATAAGATTGGATATACATACCAGTGGACGTGGTAAAAAGACGTGTTGAGCTGTTTTTTAGAGTTCTCTTCTCTATCCCCTCGATTATAACTCGTTCCTTTCAGATCCATACCGCCCATGTTGACCAAACAAAAGGGTTTACGCACAACATCAACAAGACGAACCGGCTCCCAAAAAGAAACAGGAATACCTGGAACAGGCACGGGAGGGGTTTTGCCTTTACAAAAGCAAATCGGTCTCCTGGGCGTTGAATCTGGATCTGGTCCCCCTTTGGCAACTTTAACGCCAGCAATTCGAATGGCAAAAACACACTTCCAACATATATCGGTAATAGGATTAATAAACTTGCCCGGACAATCGGAAGAGGCATTAATCATTTGGCTTAAGATAAAGAGAGCAAAGATAATTTTTTTCATACCCTCACCTCTTTAATTTTCAGAAGCTTGTTTTCTTGATAAACAAGCGCGGGTACTTTGGTAATCCGAAGCTTTTTAGATAAAAATCCCCCTTGATCAAAGTAGATGGCCTGATGTAGTTCTTTCGAAAGGTCTAGAGGCCTCCCTGAGACCAGAACAATCTTAACTGGGCCTTTTTGTAATTGCTGTTTGGCATAGCTCAGCTGATCAGTATCTTTTCCATCAATAAAGAGAAGCGGGTCACCAAACGATACATGATCAAGAGGATTAATTATATCTCCTGCTTTGGCAAAGACGTGTCCTTTTTGATCTTTAAGCGTGCTTTTTACCGTGTACCTTGGATCATAAATCCGCTCTTTTGTCTCGCTTGCTTTGGTGATACCGCTGACGGATTGAGGAGCAAGGATTTTTTCTTTTGCCCGGGCTTGAATTTTTTGCTGCAGATCTTTAAGAGACCCTTCTTGCTCAAGTTTTTTCAGCTTTGTTTGAATAACCTCCAAAAGGTTCTCTTCTACAATCTCAAACGTATGCCCCTCGTGACCTAAATCAATGATGCGTGGATTTTCTGCTTGAAGTGACCAAGCGCTAAGACACAAAATCCATAACAGTCTCTTCATTTCAGGCTCCCTTCTTCAAACGACTTTGGAGGACGTTTTCAATGGCCTCAAGAATTGGTACGCCTTGATGAATCTGTTCATCAATGGGTTTGTAGTCAGTGGCATTGGTTGAGAACAACAAGGCACTAAAGGGATCAAGCATCAAACGACCAACAACTCCTTTAACGCCCGGGGAATAAAGAGCAACTTCACTATAATGAGGAGATGAGACATGCACAGACTTTAAAAGCCGCATGGACCAATCACTTGCAACATACTCTTTTAAGTGTGGATGTTCTTTGAAAGCGGTAATGGCCTCAGGGGTTTGTTTAAGAATGGCTTTGTGGGAAGCGTTCTCAAAGGCTTTTTGGGCAGCAGGGCTTTCTTCTTTAAAATAATCTGTCAATTGTTGAGTTGCCAGAACAATGGAGCCCTTATACTTTCTTGAAATCCGCCCAGCTTCTTCAATAAAGGAACCAGAGGCTTTTCCTTGTAAGAGTTTCCAAGCCTCATCAATCATAATCAAAAATGGTCGGCTTCGATCACTTTTGACCATGGTTTGATTGATGTGGACGATCATCATCTGCACCAATACGGTGAGTAAAGCCGGGGCATTTCTAAGGTTATCGGTTTCAATAACAACAATGTCTTTATCTAGTGAGAGTTCAGCCGGGCCATTAAAGAACCGGCCATAGATCCCATCTCTGGTAAAGGGGTAGAGCATTTGTCCCAATTGCTGCGCTGTCGGATCGTCTGAATCTAGAAGATCATTAGCAATATCAGTGATGTCCATTTTGGATTTCTTCTGATTCCAAACTTTACGCATGGCTTTTTGTAAAAGGGCATTCTGCAGATCATTGGTGCCCTCTTTAGGTGCGGCCATGGTTTGTAAAATTGGATAGATGTTTGCTAAAGCATCTTCTCTCAATTCAAATAACGCCTCATCTTCTGGAATTTCTGAAAAGGGATTAAGAGAAAGTGGGTTTTTGATTTCAAATTCGATATATTCCCCGCCGAGCAACAAACAAGTTTTCTTAAACGAGCGACCATAATCTAAGACAAAGACTTTACCGCCCACACCCAACACAGAGACCATCAACTCTTGCATAAAAACTGATTTACCTGCCCCAGGCACACCGGCAATACATAGGTTGAAGTTTTCATTGGGCGCAGACCCTTTGCCTTTATGATCAACCAATACAGGTCCAAAGGGAGACCAGGTAAAGAGTTGCCCACGCCTGCCTGCTAGTAAAAGTCCTGGTGAAAGTGGATCGCCTTTCCATTCAGCCAACAGCGGCAAAAGGTTTTGCGATTCTTTGGAAATGGTTTTGCGAGTGCGATTAAACTGACAAAGATCAATGCCCAGACCTGAGATCTTCTCACGGCCCCAAAGGGTTTTTTCACCCCGAGCAACCAAGGTCATGGGCATACTTACTAGAAAAAGTGGCAATTGATCATACCGGCCCACCATAAAAGACCAGCCAAGCCTGGAACTAATAGACTTAAAGCGATGCACGCTGTTTTCTAATTCACTTGGATCATCCATCAAGGTAACAGTAAAAAGCGTTTCAACAATGCGCTCGCCGCCCTGAAGTTCAATGCAAGCCGCATCTAATTCTTGGTATTCTTGTTTTAAATTAGGGAGCCATTTCAAAAGATTATTCTGCATGGTTTTTTCATGGGCCTCCCGTTTGGCAAACACTCCTCTTTTTTGTGTGCCTTGTTTGGGGGATATGTAAAACCCATAAGTAATAAAGAATTCTGTCGGGATTGATCCACGTCGATCCAGAACATCACCAATCATCTGATCCATCAGTGGCAAAGCCCATTCATCGGGCGTTTGTTTAGCAATCAGAACCTGGGCCCGGCGCTGATCTACTTGTAAATGTTCATAGTCAACTTTCAAACTATAGTCTGGATCAACCACTTGTCTGGCAATTTCCTCATGGGGATTATAAGTCCGGCTATGGGTTTGCGCATCGCCACTCAGCATTAATAACGGATAGAGTTTTTGTAAAAGCCCTTCGGCATTTAAAATGGTTGACTGCATACCAATGTCTTTGAAGGAATCAAGGACATTGTCCCGAGCACGGATGATATCTTCCAACTCTGGCTGTGTTGCGTGGATAAGCGGCCGTGTATAGGCAATCAAAACTTGATAATTGCGTAATGTTTGCGGTGTGTTTTTCAGATGCTCAAGACGTCTAGAGGCGAGGTCCTTGTAAAATCCAGATCGATAGGAGGCCCAGTTCTCAAGCAGATCATCAATTTCTGGACTAGCCAGAAGCATGATCTGCAGGCTTGTCCCTTCTGGAAACAGCTTTTCTTCTTTAAAAAGCCGGGCAATTTGTCCTTGATCCTCAAATGAAGCCCCAACTAAAGGATTGGCCTCAAGAACAAACCCGATGCTTTTCTTGTTAAAAAACAACTGGGTTTCTGGATCGTAACTTTCATAGGGCAAGAGATCGTTCAAGCGACCCAGATCAATGGTATGATATTTATCTGACATGAACTCCTCCCAGTTCTACTTCTTCGGATCGGGGATTTTTAAATCCAACCGCTCTTGGGTTTTGGGATAAAAGATCGTTAGGCGTTCAGACTTAGATTGATGGGCTGGGTTCTTTATCTCATCATAAACGCCCTCATCGACATTGTTATCAACGTAGGAAAGAGATTTACAAGACTCGCCTTTACCAATTGGGCACTTAAACCCATCTTGGTATACTGAGCAATTGCTGAGACTAATAAGAAGAAATGTTAGATATAGATACTTCACAAGGTTACCTCTTTATTAAACTGGAGATTGGCCAGTTGTTTTTTGAATGAACTCTTCATTTTGCTTTCCCAAGTTTTAGCCTGGCTTTTAGCAGCGTTATAACTGTCTTGATACGTTGACGTTTGGGCGCTTTTAAATGAATGCTGTTTGACTTGGGTTTCAGTGCTAAAGTCCACCCCTTTTTTGAAGAGAACATCAACTCTGCGGCCAGATTCCACCATGATAATAGGCTGCATTTGTTCGGCCCGCTTAATGGCATAATCAGCAAGCTTGGTCAGAGCGGATCCGGTTCCACTTGCCAAACTGCCCTCAACCAAATCTTTGCCTTTCATCGCGCTACTTTGACCAGTAATGGGTGAAACGGGATAAATGCCCTGGGTTGCTTGTTGACTGAAGAAATTAGAGATGCCACCAAAGATCCCATTGATAAAGGCCGCTTTCACATGTTCTTGACTGCGATCAATCACCTCTCCTCTCAGACCAGATCGGCCATCTTCCCCAATCACCCAACCTTCCACTTTTTTCTCAATGATCTCACCATTATCCTCCACATAAGTCAGAGTATGAATCCGGCACTCGGCCCGCTCTGATGAAATGTTGCCATGACAAGCCCCAATCAAGCGCGCTTCTTTCAAAGGGGCTTTAAATCCTTTAGGCATAGATCCTTCTGACAAGAATCTAAGTAGAATTGGCACGGGGTTTTGAGCGCTACTGGTCGTAGTCGGCGCAGCGACCCCGGTTAAGAGAATGCTTTTAACATAGGTTCCGGCCGGCACATACGTTGACACATGCTTTTTTAAAGACTCTTCACCAACATCTACTTCAAGTCCGAGAGAGAGATGAGCAAGGGGTTGGGCTATTTTGCTAAGACTCTTTTCTTCTTTTGGAGCCAAAGACTGCTCGTTTCTTTGCAGTAAAAGAGCTTGATGATTTTCTCGTAAAGAATTTATCTCCTCTCTCAAAGAGGATAGAGTTTGCTGCAGCTCTTGTTGCTTTTGCTGCGTTTCTTGGTATTTTTGTTGGGTTTCTGCTGAGCGCTCAACAAGACGATTGGTCCAGGTTTCCCGAGGATCAATTACCTCTTCTGCGTGGGTGATCTTATCAGGTGCTTTGCTAACAGCAACAGGCGCTTTTTTATCAAAGCTACCCATTTGCCAAATCAAACCAAACAGCAATAAAATGGCAAAGACAATCAGAGCCAATCGGTATTTTTTAATTTGCTCAATGCTCAGCATTTTTCCCAAGGTCCTTATCCTACCTTAAAGAAGTCAAAGAATCCGTCAGACTGTACCCAGTTCAAGATAAAGGTACTGGCCAACAAAACGCCGAAGATGACAAATGCTTGTTGAATCTTACCGGTAAAAATACTATAGACAATACCTACAACAGTACCGACCAATAGGCCTGTTTTACCCAGTTTGTGAACAAAGAGATCACTAACTTTGTCTAATTGGGTATCCAAAGTTGCCAATGCATCTGGCGCCACAAATAAGATTGTGAGAGCGAGCGCAAAGTAAATTGCTTGTTTTGAAGTGATGTTTAACATGAATTCCTCCTACAGTGTTGTGTTAAACGAAGTTGTTTTTAAAGTTAAAACAAATGAAGAACACTACATGGCCCCCTCCTCTGTCATGAAATAAAGAGTGATACTTTCTCTAGGCTGAATGTGTGTTTGTTTGACAGCTACAGCTTTGAACCCTTTGAATGTAGTTGTGTTGAGTTTGAGGGCTTTGTCAGTTTGATTTTTCAAAATCCCCTCAAATACATGGGCTGCACCTTTGCGATAATGACCGGTTGTTTTAAGAACAAGGCCGGGATTTAGTTTTTTAAGTGAACTTACCTCGCGGTAAGATGCTGACTCAAACCCATCGCTTGATCCAGTTATTAAAAAGTCCTGTAAGATCTCTTGGGCAGGTTTGGATTTTATAGGGCGGTGTGTTTCAATCTTAGGCTCCAAAATGATTGGGTCTATAGATTTGCCCTCTTTATAGACAATAGTAAAATCTTGCTTGATGCCCGAGAGACCAATCAAGGTCATATAAAAGGTCCCCTCTCCCGGTGAGATGAAAAGATTGCCGGATTTATGCAGACTTAAGTTATTTTGAAACTCACCTGGATAAACAAACAGATCAACAATCTTATCGTCTTTAAAGGAAAGCCTTGTGAGGCCTTTGTCAGAGACAGAGATTTTAAGAGATTTATTCTCTGAGAACTGTAAGGATTTCACCGTTGTAGTTTGAAGTAAAAGTAGGAAAATAAGAGAAAAAAGTAATCTCATATCCGCTCCCCCTCATTATCAGGCATTGCGGATTCTTCGCGGATATCTTTGATCAGCACCAATTGTTTGCCAACAATGGTATATTTTAAGATGAAGGTAATAGGTTTGTTGATCGGCATCTTACCGCCGCCAAACCAATATTTCAGTTCACCTTTAACACGAATGGTTTTTTGGCTCTGATCCACGTCATAATCTTTAGGGTAAAAGGCCATGCTAACGCTGTTATCGATGACGTATTTTTGATGTTTCTTGAGATAGTGTTCAGCGGCTGATCCGGTTCGAACAAATTCTCTAAAGAGCTGAACTTGTCTTTGCACAATTGTTGGGTTGACGGTTAAGAGATGCACTAAAGCGCCATGGGCAAGATCCTTAAAATACTGATCTGTATACCCATCTGATGTAACAACGACCCGGTGACTCACATCATATTGTGGGATTAAAATCCACTTCTCTTCTTTCTGCGAAAGTAGAAACAAAGTCAAAACATTGAGAATAACCATGCCTAAGATAATGTAATGAGAAAGCTGTTTTTCTATAATAAGGCGTTTAAGAGAAGCTTGGCGTTCTTGAAAGTTCATGGCGCATACTCCCTTACTTTCCAAGAGGGATATGTATTAGAGGGCTTTGGCCATATACCATGCATATACAGATAGCTTTTTATTGAAAACCCTTCAGAGAGTTTTTTGAACTTTTTGATAAAGCCAATGCTAACAATTGTTGAAATCAAGCACACAACACCCAACAAAGCATGTTGAATTGAAATCAGATGAAATGAGAAAGCACCGCCGCCAATTAATAAAACAAGTTCGTCAAAAGTTAAGCCCAAAAAACTAGGCGGCTTTGACAGCACATGATAAATACGATGCGGGGATGAGTTCATGACCCACGTTCCTTCTTTTTTATACCTACTACACTTAAAGAAAAACGTGGCGCGCCAAGAAGACCTGGACAAATATACCAATTTAGTATATTTATTTAGTTAGTTAATGAAGAGGTGCTGCTTTTGGCAGCGCCTTTTTTTCTTTATGAATCCAACATTATAAGCCTTTGATCATTGTGTCAACAGATAAATGAAAACAACGTTAATTGCCAAAAAAAATGATTTTTTATTATTTATTTAATGGAATTTTAGTTTATTTTTCAATCTTGTTGATATTATGTCCCATATGTCACATTGTGTGAGGGGTTATGATGAAACAGTTATGAAAACTTTAACGCTTAAACACATTCACTATTTATCTGTTTTAAATCAAACAGGCAGCTTTAAAGAAGCCAGTAAAATTATCGGCTTATCCCAATCAGCATTTATTCACAGCATCAGAAGAATTGAAGATCACCTTGGTGTTCAACTGGTTATCTCAAAGAAAAAAGCCGATTCAGTTCAGATAAACCCCGAACATCAGTGGGTTCTTGAAAAACTCACCAACATTGATGTTTGTTTGGAAACGTTCAATGAATCTGTTGAAAAAGGAGCGTTTAGCTCGTCAGCTAACTTATGTCTGGATTCTGGAATATTTCTATCATTTCTCGCCCCATACTATCAAAACTTTGTAAAACAATACCCCTTCATAACTTTGAATATTTCTGAAAAGGAATCTTCATTTATTTCAGATAACGAGAATATCTCTTTTAACACCATTCTTTTTACAGATACTTTTGATACAAAAGAGAAAAACACCATTTACATTCCCTTTTATGATTTTTCCTTGACCTATCTTACAAACCAAAACCAACAATCTCTTGATGATGAAACAACCCTCAACCCCAAAAAATCTCTTGTTTGCTATGAACATTTTTGTCGTTTTTTAAATAAACCTCCCAAAGAAGAAGAGTGGGGCCAAATCATTACCGTTACCAACCTAGGACATATGATTTCTCTTATCAGAAACTTCCAATGTGTATTCTTATTCTCAAAAGAACTTGCTCAAATGAATAAGATTAACCACGAAACCTATTCAAGCAATATTTCTCTAAGCAAATCTAAATATCAGCTCTATCTTAAAATGAATAAATATTTTGCTAAATCAGATGTTGGTATTGCTGTTACAAACTGGATTTTAGAATGCCGGGATATAATTTCTAAACGCTTGAATTAGGCTTTCTAAACCCAAGATGTAGTTAAGCCTCCTAAATTTTCAACATGAGAAGATCCAACCGATCTTGAACAAATCTATTTCTGCCTTTGAGGACTAAGGTGCCTTTTTCAAGTATCACCTGAGCTGTATCAATCCATGCATGGTAAATAGATGCGCCTAGTTTTTCCATCAGATGCAAACGGATCCCCCTCTCCTCTTCGGCATATGAAGAATCAGTTTGGATTTTTTCTTTAATCTTTCTCTCACAGATCTGGTTGTTTTTTGGTTGTTTTTCTGGCTTTGTTTTGTCTTTCTGCTGCTCTTTGTTTGGATTCCAGATCTTTTGTGCTTTATCGCTCAAAGATCTCTGATCATAATATCCTGAAAGGATTCTTTTGAGATTTTTCAGAATCCAGTTGATCCCTAGTTTTTTTTGACAGTACTTAGTTAAGTGTTTTGACTTTTCCCATATCCGGGCTTTTTGTTGTTGATAACATTCAATCACTGCTTCTTGCCAACCAAATTGCATAGCTTTATGCAAGAACGGTGTTGCTTTTACTTTATCAATTGCTTTTCTCACATCCTCAAGGTTTGTGATTTGATGTTTTGTTATTGATTTGTTTAATTCAGAACAGGTTATTGAAGACTGATTAAAGCTTTTAGAAAAATAATTAGCTATATCTTTCAAATCGGATTTTATAAATCCGTTAGTATTAACTGGGTTTTTATTAATATCCTTTAGGGGTGCAATTTTGCAGTTATTTAAAATATCTTGTTGCGCCGGATTAACACAGTGCACTTTACGAACCCGGATATCCTCTACTCTCCCCTCTTCTTGGGTGTTCCTGACATAAGATTCTGTTTGATTGGATTCAATCAAGAGTTTTTTAGATTTAAGGGACTTTAGAGAGTATGCTATTTGGCGCATGGAAAAGCCTGTCATAGCAGCAAGTTTACATCGAGGCGGAATATCTTTTTGCTTTAGATGAAAATAAACAAGGGCTGAAAACAAAACCAGTTCACAATTAGAGAGACGAAAGGAAGAAAGAGATTTTGTATCAACTATTACTCCTTGATACCGAACATCTTTATCTGATCGATGAATAACAGTCTGTCCCCTCTTCTTTTCAATTGTGAAAAATTCACATGAAGAAAGGGCATTCAATTTGCGTTTAAGAGAAGCTGAATGACAGTTTAAAGCTTCAGACAATTCTTTAATATGTGTTTTAGCTAGGGGATAAGACCCACCCTTCTCAAGACTAATAAGCCATGAAAAAAGCAAAGTTTCACCGCCCTTCCGTATAAACGGAAAGATAAAAATCAAAAAAAACTCCATTAATTTCTATGGAGCTGATGACTAAATTAATTGACTTAAGATAAAAAAATGATACCCTTAGAGTTGATGTAATAAGGGGTGTTGTTGGTTTTTTTCTTAAGAGCCTTCAGCGCCTTTTTTCATTTTGCACAATAAATTCTTATAGAACCTCATAAAATTTAATAAATCCTATTTACCTTTAACACAGGAAAAAAGGCCATGCAACTATAAATTTTATTTTTTTGTTTATGGTTGCGTGGCCTTTTTTGTAATTTTGTTGTTATTTGCATGTTTTTTTGTTAATTATTGTTTATACATCACTTGTCCGCCCGGCGGACAAACTAAAAAGGAATTGTTTTATGAGCGCATTTGAGGGTCACGGAATAACCGCAAAATTTATGTCTGTCTTAGCGTCAGTCAATGCTTCAACTGTTTCTAGATATATATCTGATCTAGATATTAAGCCACTGCCTAATTCATCCAAAAGAAATTGTAGGTATAGCTTTTCAGAGGCCCGTAAAGTTTTGGCGGAATTAATAGCGAATAAAAAACCAGTGTCTGAGAACAAGAAAGTGCTGTCTTTTTATAACTTTAAAGGAGGAACAGGCAAAACAAGTCTTTCGTACCAAGTTTCAACCCATTTATCTTTATGTGGATATAAAGTATTGGTTGTAGATACTGACGGACAAAGTCATTTAACAGTTAGTTTTGGTCTGCTTGATAATTTATCTTTGCCCACACTTTATGATGGCCTTGTTAATAACGTTCCTCCTCAGGACCTTATAATCAATGTAGAGGATGGTTTAGATTTGATACCAGCCAATTTGTCTCTGACAAAGTTGGAGGTTCATATAAAAGAAAAAACTCGTCAAGAAAACGTTGTTAAGAGGTATTTACAAGAAATTTCAAAAAAATATGATTTTATAATTTTTGATTCTAATCCCAATATCACAACTCTTAACAGAAATATTTTAAGCTTCTCAAATCTTATAAATGTTGTTTGTGAGACACACCCGTATAGTGTACATGGCATGAGCCTAGTAATGGAAGATATGAAAGATTTCTATGATCAAATGGAAGCTCCCCTCCCTGATATATTCGTAATACCAAATAAATATGAAGATAGGTCAACTACCTCAGCTGAAGCAATGTCAATTTTAACCAATAATTATGGGGAGTATTTAGAGCCAAATTTTGCTGTTCGAAAATCTGAAGATTTTCCAAAATCAGCAAGAGATCAGCTTCCAATATCATTTTTTTGTAAAATAAATTCTATTGCTTTTGAAGATATTTGTGACCTAATAAACATAATATTAAAAAAAATTAAAAGTAAAAAAAATCTTTTTGAATAAATTGGAGATTAACAATGAGAAAAATTACAACAAGAAAGCCCTCATCTTCTTTTGAGAACTTGGCTAATTCAACTTCTAGTTCAAAAAGATCTTCTGTAATGATGGATGGTAGCGTCGGTGAACATTTTTATCTTAAAACAGAAAAATTATTGCCCTACAAAAAACAAGCAAGAAAAGTTTTCAAAGAAGAAGATCTACTTAATCTCTCTGAGACTATAAAAGAATTTGGAGTTAGACAACCTCTTTCTGTTATAAAATCTAATGAGCCTGGTTACTATGAGGTTATAAGTGGTGAGAGAAGATTAAGAGCGGCAAAATTGATAGGTTTAGAAAAGGTTCCATGTATTATTGTTTCAGAAGAGGCTAATTTAGAAGAAATAGCATTAATTGAAAACTTACAAAGGGTTGATTTACATCCAATAGAGCTTGGTGAGGCCTATGCTTCAGTTATAGATCGAAATCACATCAATGTAAGAGATTTGGCAAAAAAAATTGGAGTGTCTAAATCAGTTTTAGCTGAGCAACTTAGTTATTCCAAGTTCCCACAAGAAATAAAGGACTACTTAATTGACCACAATATAACCAATAGAATAATATTTAGATCTTTAATGAAAGCTAAAGATTTAGAAAGTATGCGTGAAATTATTGGTTTGCTAAAAAAATCTAAGCCAAAGTCTAGAAAAAAGAATCTTATTAGGGTTTTTTCTCAAAACGGTTCCTTGTCTTTCGATTTATCAATTTCTAATCTTTCAAAATCACAGCTCAAAGATCTTAAACATAAATTACAAAATTTAATTGATAAAATAAACGAAATCTAGTTTGTCCGCCGGGCGGACAAAACTGTAATTTAATAGATAAGGTTCTTTATTAATATTGACTGCGGACGATATCTATTTGCTTTCTTTACAGCAGAAATTATTCTCAAGTATAAAAACTCACTTTGTAATGTTTAGTAAAAAACTTTCGAGATCTAATTTTGATTGATACTGTTGGCTCTGAATCAATCAATGAATTCTTAGCTTATACAGCATAGGATATTCAAAAAATTTACAAAACACTGTCAAAAATTGCAAATATTGTTTATTGTGTATACTATGAGTATACAAAAAAACGTTAAATTACAAAGCTTAGCTAAAATATGGCCGCCTAATACTGTTGCTAGTAGTTTGTGGTTAGCTAGACAGGGATATAGTAGGGGTCTCATAAAGAAATATGTAGACTCTGGTTGGCTTAAAAAATACGGAAGAGGGGCTTTTGTGCGCACTCATGACGCTGTTTCGTGGAGTAGTGCTGTTTGGGGGGTCCAAAAAACCCACAGTGTTTATGTGGGGGGCAAAACGGCTTTAGAGCTCCAAGGAAAAGCGCATTTTGTTCAATTTAAGGATCAAAGAGTTTTTCTTTTTTCAAAAAGCAATGTTTCTGTTCCATTGTGGTTAAAAAACAAAACTAAAGAACTTAACTTAGTTTCTATATCAACAGACATTTTCCCAAGTTTAACAGGGCATGTCCAATATGATTTTGGTGGCTATTCTATATGGGTCTCTAATACTGCTCAGGCCTTTCTAGAATATATGTATCTGACCCCAAAATATCATAGTTATGAAGAAGCTTACCAATTGATGGAAAACCTTCATTTTATTCCGGCTGATCTTATGCAAGAATCCCTTAAAACATGCCATTCTATTAAAATAAAAAGATTGGTTCTATGTTTGGCTAAAATTCAAAGAATTCCATGGTATAAATCTTTGGATATACAGAAAATAGAGTTAGGAGAAGGGGAGAGGCACCATATTAAAGATGGGGTCTGGGATCCTGAATATAAAATATATTATCCATCAGATTGGAAAAAAAATGAGAGCCCCCTTTTTTAAAAACCAAACAAATCTATTATTGAATATATTAGGAAATGTTCTGCCTCTTGATAGTTCCTTTGTCCTTAAAGGAGGAACAGCAATTAATTTTATTTGGCAGAATTTGCCACGGCTTTCTGTAGATATAGATTTGACCTATAAAGAAATTGGGTCCAGGGACGATTTTATAAAAGCTAATGATTTCTTTTATAGGAAGAGGGAAGAAGATCTAAAAAATAGGGGTTTACTCACACAACTCCAAAGAACGCAGGATAAAATACCAAAACAATTGTTGGTTTCATCAGCTGAAGCGAGTATTAAAATAGAAACAAATCTAATACTAAGGGGCACCGTATATCCAACTGAAGTTAAAAAAACATGTCAGGCTATAAAAGAACAGTATGACTTTGAGCTATATGTTCCAACCGTGTCTTTTGAAGATTTATATGCCGGTAAGTTCTGCGCCGCACTTGATCGCCAGCATCCGAGAGACTTATTTGATATCAAAATGTTTTTTGAGAAATATAAAATAACTGAGAAACTTAAAAAAGCTTTTATAGTCTATTTGATCAGTAGCAATCGACCAATATCAGAAATCATTAGCCCAAATTATTTGAATCAACGGGATCTTTATGAAAATGAATTTAGGGGTATGACATCTAATGAAGTTTCTTATGAAGAGTTAGAAGGGGCAAGGGAAACCCTTATCAAAACAATTCGTGAATTTTTAACCCTGGAGGATAAAGAGTTTTTGATAAACTTTAAAAAGGCTAACCCTAATTGGTCCTATTTAAATTTGCCTCATATTAAAAATATGCCGGCCATTAAATGGAAGCTTCATAACATCAAAAATATGAATAAAGAAAAGCATGCTGACGCTATTAACAAGTTAGAGAAAAAGCTTTTTAGTTAATCATTTACATTATTTACTCCAAGAGAAAGCCAATAGTTGCAAAGACTCGTTTTTTCAGCAGAGTTTTGAGGTGGGAATCAATAAGAACACCTAGATACTTTCTTTTTAATAAAAGAGGCTGCATCA
This sequence comes from Holosporaceae bacterium UBA7879, assembly GCA_002500565.1. Taxonomy (GTDB): domain Bacteria; phylum Pseudomonadota; class Alphaproteobacteria; order UBA7879; family UBA7879; genus UBA7879. Next base: position 142 of record DLRV01000004.1, on the reverse strand, counting down.
GATTACATGTTCTAATTAGAAAAACCTGATTGGAAACAATTAAGAGTTTGCGGAGAGGTTTTATAGTATTTATAAGGTAAAATTAGTGATTTACAAGGAAAATCCTAACATAAAAGGAAAGGGGCTGGCCTAGATAGATAGC
>DLRV01000012.1 GCA_002500565.1 Holosporaceae bacterium UBA7879 | reverse complement strand
TCTGGTACAGCCCCAAAAATTTTTTTAAAACCTTTCTCTTTTGCTAAAACCTTTTGCAACAAAAAAATCAACATCAAATAACGTAAGAATAAAAAGATAGAATAAAGTATTGTCACAAAAACTCCCGTCGTTAATAAAATAGGCTAAAGTTAATTTAGAAAACAATAAAGAAAATGAACAGTCAGAAACTATACTCTCTTAAGCCGTATTTACTGCTTCTTGCAATCCCGCTCTTCATCATTGCTTTTCTTGGTGGTGGGCTTTATCTCTCAGCTCAGGGGGTCGACAACGCTTTTTATCAAATTTCCCCTGCTGTTGCCATTATCCCTGCGCTTATTTGGGCTCTGTTATTTGCCAGTGGTCCGTTTGCCACGCGCCTGCAACAAGTTCTAACTGGCATGGGCAATCAAACTCTACTGGCCATGTGCATGATCTACATCTTTGCTGGCGCTTTTGGTGTTGTTACCCAGGCCGTTGGTTGTATTGATGATTTAATTCATTTTATCATGTCTCTTCTTCCCGCGCAGGCCTTGCTTCCATCGCTCTTTATCCTTAGTGCCTCTATCGGATTTGCCATGGGATCCTCCATGGGTGTGGTTGCTGCGGTTACACCAATTGGAATAGGCCTTGCAAATGCCACAGGTGTTGACATCCCTCTGGTCCTTGGGATCGTTATAGGTGGGGCTATGTTTGGTGATAATCTCTCAATGATATCCGATACAACTCTGGCTGCAACCCAAACACAAAAAGCAAAAGTCCGGCAAAAATTTATTTTAAACGCGCCAATTGCTCTTGTTGCAGCATCCCTTTATTTAATCATGCTCTCAACATTTCAACCAGCAACTGTCGCTGTTCCATCCCTAAACTATCATGCTATCAAGCTTATACCCTATTTGGCTGTAATCATATTTGCCTTGGCTGGTATGAATGTCTTTTTGGTTCTTGGACTTGGCACATTGGTTGCGGGTATCATTGGCATTATCGAACCGTCAGACTATACTCTTATTCAATTCAGTCAAGATATCTATCGCGGCTTTGCCAGTATGAATGAAATCATGGTTCTGTCTTTACTTCTTGGTGGATTGGTGGGTTTGATTCAATCTCAAGGTGGGTTTGCGCCAATTTTGAACAGTTTAGATAAAATCAATACTGAAAAAAAACATACTCGTACTTATATCGCGCTAAGCATTGCGCTGGTCATTTCCCTTGTAACAGCAGCTGTTGCCAACAATGTTATTTCAATTTTAATCATTGGTACTATTGTTGAAAAAATGGCCAAGAAATCAGGTTTATCCCCAGCCCGTTCTGCCACCCTGCTCAGTATATTTTCTTGTGCTGCACAAGGCCTTTTGCCTCATGGTGCACAGGTTTTGCTTGCCAGCCGCCTCAGCCAAGTTTCACCTCTCGCCGTTATCAGCCACGTTGGGTATTGTTATATTCTAGCAGGCGTTGGTGTGATCTATATTTTAATACGTTCGCGCACCAAATATTAGACTTCATCCTCACCAATTTCTGCACGCTTACGAATAGCCTCAAACAGACGGCTTTTATCTTCATGGCGCATACTGGTTACAGAAGCTGCCCCTTTTTCCTCAAGCTCTTGAAGGAAATCATCATCAACACGGGCCATGTCGCTATCACTCAAGATTGCATCAAATGTAAAAATATTTTCTTGCTGAACACCCATAGATATCGCCAAACGACGTGCATTTGCTTCGGCCAAACCTGTATCCATAAAACTGTGGAAAACCGATCCTGCATGTTCATACAACCCACCTTGCCTGAACGGACTAAACCGATTTAAAACCCGTGTCACGAAACCAGGTGCTTTTGCCAATTTTGGATCTAAATGTCCTGTTCGAAATAACAACACAATATCCTTTTCTCCCAACGTGCCATAGTGCTCCCTTGCCGATAAAAGCACTTCATTATCAGGCGAGTTTGCAACCAAAGCGCCATCCATAGCCCGCGCTCTTTTACCCGCATAATCCCATTCAGGGCTTCTAAAGTAAGACGGCGCAGCCGAGGAGGCAGCAAGTGCATGTCGCACCTCTGTATCCAGTATTGGATTACCCAACGCTTCCAGTTGATTAAAAACCTTCGCAACAGGTTTACCCCAAAACCCATGTGGATCTTGGTATTGTAAAACGCTTACAGCTGAAAAGGGAATTTTACCCTCAGATAATTTTTTTGTGCCAAAATTCCTTAGCAAAATATCATCCAGTGGTTTTCTTGGATAAACCGGTGCGGCAAATCCCCCTAACGAAATAAATTTATTCCACCTTGAAGGCGGAAAAATTGTGTGTCCCTCTTTCATAAAAAGATTCACACAATCCTCTGCCGACATTTCACTATACCCCGCGCCAATGGCTGCTAAAAAAGATCCAATGGATGTTCCACCAGTTGCATCAAAAAGGCCATCAAACGCTACATCAGATTCCTCGCAAATTGACCTAACAGCTGCCGCACTCAAAAGGCCTTTAATGCCTCCGCCTGAAAATGATCCTATGATACGTGGCTTGGCTGGATGACGGCGTACAGGTGACAGAGCCTCGGGCGGTGTTAAATACACATCCGATTCTCTTTCTTCAGCAACCAACTCTGGTAACCGACGTGTACGTTCTTCATATTCTTCTCTTAAATGTGAATAAGGATGCCGTGCACGTGAACTCCACATCCCCCCAGGTGAAGGCGGACCACCATCCAAATTAAAGATTTTAATCATTTGTAAACCACGCGCTGGCTGCCAAGGTTGTGATACATATTCATCGCCTCCAGGTACAGGTGACCCTGCACAAAACCCGTTCAAAGCAAAACTTAAAATAATGGATACAAATAAAAAATATCTGCTCATTAGCATCCTCCCATATCACAATTCAAGAGTAGCTTAATAAATATTAATATTAGGTAAACTTTTACTCTAAAATGTTAAATATTTATCAAACAATTTCTAAAATCCTCGCACAATACCAGGCAAGGTTCAATTGTGCATATTGCAGATAAACCTTTGATAAGGTAGAAGTAAACCATGAATAAGCACCTGAATTATTTAGCAATTATTTGTGGCGGCCCCTCTCCTGAACGGGGTATTTCTTTGAATTCAGCCCGATCCGTTGTTGATCATCTAGCGCCAATTATCAAAAAAATTGATATTTTTTATGTATCGCCTGACCTACAATTTTACCATCTTTCTCCCACTCACCTTTACTCCAACACCCCACTAGACTTTGATTTCAAACTTGAGTCACTCTCTACACCTTTTTCAGAGCAGGAATTTATCAATCAGCTTCAAAATGTAGACTTGGTTTTTCCAATCATTCACGGTGCATATGGCGAAGATGGCACCCTTCAATCACTTCTTGAGAAGAATAATATTCCGTATGTTGGCCCCTCCAGCAGTGTTTGCAACAACATGTATCACAAGCCTAATGCGCGCATTGTTCTTGAAAAGCACAATTTTTCAACCTGTCCTGTTCTAGAATTAGATCAAACAGACACAAATCAACCTGAAAAAATCACCACTTTCTTTCAAGAGCATGACCTTACACGAGCTGTTGTTAAGCCAGCTGCAGGGGGGTCATCCATTGGTGTTTTTTCTGTAGAAACAGCCGAACAAGCTTTCAAAGCTACACAAACAATCTTTACAGAAAAACTCTGTAACCAAGTTTTGATTGAACCGTATATTCAAGGCAAAGAGTTCACGCTCATCCTTCTTCAAAATCCAGAGGGGGATCCTGTCGCTCTTGTGCCAAGTCAAATTCAAATTAATTGTTCAGAAAATCAATTGTTTGACTACAGGCGCAAGTATCTGCCAACGGCCAACACACAATGGCTTTGTCCACCCCAGTTTGAGGATACAACAATCGATAAAATCCGCTCCTTAGGCGAACAGCTTTTTAAAGCTTTTGGCATACGTGATTTTACGCGTATGGATGGCTGGTTATTAGAGTCAGGTGAAATTCTGTTCACCGATTTCAACCCCATCAGCGGCATGGAACAAAACAGCTTTATTTTTCAGCAAGGCGCTTGGATGGGCCTCACACACCAAGAACTTTTAACTTATATCATTAGAAAAGCCTGCCAGCGCTATGGGCTAACATTCACACCGGTTGCGAATCCGGATTCAGAAAAGGAAGCTGTTGCTGTATTGATGGGCGGCGCTACAGCTGAACGGCAAGTTTCTCTCATGAGCGGGTCAAATGCTTGGCTGAAACTGCGTCAGTCAAATCAATATCAACCGAGCCCCTTTTTCCTCGATACAAATCACTTTATTTGGTCTCTTCCCTATGCTTATGCCCTTAGTCATACCGTAGAGGAGATTGAACAAAAATGTCTAAAAGCAGAACAGCAAACAAAGAAAATCGAACCCTTCCAGCAAAAGATTCGCAGCTCTTTGGGTCTGAACTTTAAGCCCCTTGTACAACCAAAAAAATATAGCCTGGCTGAATTTCTGCAACATGTATCAGACAACTTTAGCTTTCTATTCCTTGGTCTTCATGGTGGGATTGGCGAGGATGGCACAATCCAGAAGCATCTCGATCAATACCAAATCTCCTATAATGGCTCGCGCCCTGAAGCCGCAGCCATTTGTATGGATAAAAACTTAACGGCAGAGCGCATTAATTCTGCACAGATCCCAAATGTCTCAGCCCTGGAAAAAGTTATTTTTAAAGCAGATGAAACAGATCTTGAGTCATGCTGGCAAAAGGCACAGACTCTTACCGATCATCCCACAGATTTTGTCATTAAACCCCAGGCAGAAGGCTGCTCTGCTGGCATTATTATCATCAACAATCTGGAAGATTTAAAACGTTATTGCCAGCTTGTTAATAAAGGCCACACTTTTGTAGAGGCCAATACCTTTCCATATCAATCAGCAGAAATTTCTTTAATGGCTGATCCAAACCAACCCCTAATGCTCGAGCCATTTATTGAAATTGATCCAATTTTTATGAAAAAAAATAAGCTTGTTCATACATCCAAAACAGGCTGGCTCGAGCTAACCATTGGCGTTCTTGAAAAAGAAGACCTATATCATGCTCTCAACCCCAGCATTACTGTTGCCGCAGAAAAAGTTTTGTCTTTAGAAGAAAAGTTCCAAGGAGGAACGGGCATCAATCTGACACCCCCACCAGAATCTCTTATTCCCTCCGAACAACTAACGTCCATAAAAGTGAAATTAGCTCAAACAGCACAAGTACTTGGCATTCAAAACTATTGCCGCATTGATTTCTTCTACAATACAAAAACACAAAAAATCATTATCATTGAAGCTAATTCTCTTCCCGCACTTACGCCTTCAACGGTCATCTATCATCAAGCGTTGGCCGAGCCAAAACCAGTCCCTCCACTTGTCTTTATTGAAAGCCTTATAAAAAGCGCCAAGCATTCCTTTGACTAAATCAAAGCGTATGCTAAATTATATAAAACTTTGATGGGGCTTAATGTGCGTGCTTGTTTATTATTTTTAACTTTTTTCATTTTTGGAATCGCTCAAGCGCAGTCTAAGCCAGACTCACAATGTGATCAAGCTGTCACAAATCATCATCAAGCGCCACAGGAGATCATACAGTTCGCTTACGGCAACCCCAAAGCAAAAATACATTTCGTTGAATATAGCTCAATGGCCTGTGGCGCCTGTAGCCATTTTAAAGGCAAAACCTGGCCTAAAATTAAAAAAAACTTTATCAAAACAGGTCAAGTTTACTGGGTGGTAAAACCTTATGTTTTTTCCAAAGCTGATCTTGTCGCAGCACAACTCAGTCACTGTTCTTCAACCAACTTGCTTTTTGAGCAATTTTATCTCCAACAACAAAAATGGCTAACAGCTGAAAATCCTGAAAAAGCAGCTCAAAAAATGGCACTAAAATACGGGCTTAATAAAGATCAAATTCGTAAGTGTTTAAAGAATGAAACTATTGAAAACGGACTAATTATGTGCCGCATGCAAGCAGGCAGACAGCACATTGAAGCAACGCCAACATTTATTATTGGTAACACAAAAATTTCTCAAGCAATTGACTATGAAGAGTTCCTTGAAATTATGAAGGAAGCAAAAACTTATCTTCAAAAAAACGGTTCTCTAAAAAACTTCTTTGTTAAAGTTGCAGATGCAGAAAAACTCGCACATACACCAAAAAGCAAAAACAAAAATCCACCTAGAAAATCAAAAGCACATGTCGGATCTCAAGCAAAGAATCAAAGTCGCTCAGCAAAAGCCCAATAAGGTTAAAAACGATCCCAAAACTCAGCCCTCTTTTGGGTTTTTGCGCATCAGCATTGATCTGGTTTCAAGCATGGCTGTTGGTATTGGAATAGGTTTTTTTATTGACGAATACTTTGATACAAAGCCAATTGCGATGATTGTTGGATTTTTTTTGGGATCCATCTCTGGATTTTTATCAATATATCGGTTAAACCAACAAATGAAAAAAAGTTAAAAAAGTATGCATAGCCCTCTCCATCAGTTTGAGATTGAAAAAATTTTCAACTTTTCCATAGCTGGCGTTGATCTTCCTTTCACGAACTCAGCTTTATACATGCTCCTTTCTGTTTTAGCCGTTGCCCTTTTAGTTTTTTCAAGTGGCCGGTCCATAGAAAAACCAGGTGTTATTCAAGTATTTGCAGAGAAAATTTTTGGTTTCATTCAAAGCTTAGTTGAGGAAAACATTGGCCAAACAGGGCAAAAATACATTCCCTTAGTCTTTAGCCTTTTTACATTCATTTTGTTCGGCAATCTCTTTGGTATGATTCCTTATGCCTACACTTTCACCAGCCAAATTATTCTAACCTTTGCCTTGGCTCTGGTTGTCTTTGTACTGATCACCCTGATTGGCTTCATTAAACATGGTTTTCATTTCTTCAGTTATTTTTTACCCCCAGGTGCACCCATTTTTATGGCTCCTCTCCTAATCGTCATTGAAATAATTTCATTTCTTTCAAGGCCGATCAGTCTCTCTATTCGTCTTTTTGCCAACATGATGGCAGGTCACACCATGCTTAAAGTTTTCTCTATGTTCACAATTTCTTTGGGCGTTTTTGGGTTTTCAACCATCATTGCCACATCCGTTTTAATTGGCTTTGAGTTTATGATTGCTTTCCTTCAAGCGTATGTTTTTAGTGTTTTAACTTGTTTATATTTGCGAGATGTCATAGAACTCCATTAGAAACAAGTTTTATCAACGATCAATAAAAGGAGTATATTTATGGATATTGGTGCAGCTAAAATGATCGGTGCAGGTTTAGCCGTTGTTGCGTTACTTGGTGTTGGTATCGGGATTGGAAATATTTTTGCAACCCTAATCAGTGCAATTGCCCGTAATCCAGAAGCTAAAAAAGATGTCTTTGGTGTTGCAATGCTTGGGTTTGCCCTTACAGAAGCCGTTGCTCTTTTCGCACTACTGATTTCATTCCTGATTCTCTTTAACTAGAAAATGCCTCAGTTTCAGGTTGAAACATTTTTACCGCAGCTTTTCTGGCTGGCTATTATTTTTGGTCTATTCTATGGGCTAAGCAAATTGGTGCTTGTGCCAAAATTGCAAAACTTACTTGCTACACGGTCTGCAACAATTCAAGCATATCTATCTGAAGCCGAAAAACTCACAGACCAAGCAATTGAGCTGGAAAAAATCCTCATTAGCAAGCGACAAAACTTAGAGGCAGAGCTTCTTCATGTATACGAAGAAGAAAGTCACGCCCTTCAAGAGCAATTTCAAGAAAAAGAGAAAGCCCTCATAAAGCAAATGTCAGAAGAGCTACACAAGCGCGAGCAAGACCTTTTAAACCACGAACAAAAATTACGTGGGTCGCTTAAAGTTGAAAGCAAGAATCTAACCAAACTTGCGATAACAAAGTTCAATTCTGCAGAAAAGGTAGCAAATGTCTGAGTATTTCCAAGACCCAGCATTTTGGTATGCCGTCTCTTTCATCCTTTTTGTCGTCGTTGTTGGGCGTAAATTGATAAACCTTATCAGTAGTACCGTTCAAGAACATCGCCAAGCAATCGTCGCAGAACTTAAAGAGGCAAAAGCTCTTCAAAAAGAAGCTGAGCATGCCCATGCACAAATCTGCCATGAGCTCGAGCATTGGGCTGATGAAGAAAAAACCAAGAGACGCCATCAAGATCAACAAATTGCAGATCTTAAAAAATCGTATCACGAAAATTATGAGAAATTGCGTGATCAAAAAATCCGCGGCAATGACAGTTATATTCAAGCCAAAGAAATCGAAAGCCGCAAGCGCCTCGAAACCTTTGTAGCTGAAGACATTACACTGAATGTCAAAAAAGACCTCTTAAGCTAGAAAATCTAGCCTCTCAACTTACATCACCACAAACCATCCCTTTTCAGACCTGCTGATTCATGATAATTTTAAGTCGTGTAAAACAGTGTTGAATAAGAATGAATGCCACACGGGAAGAGCTATCAGAAAAAGGCAAAAAACGACGTGACTTTATAACCCTCACCGCAACAGCCATGGGCGGTGTTTTAGCAGGATCAATTGCTTGGCCCTTGCTTCAAAGCATGAATCCAGCTGCCGACACACTTGCTGAATCCATTACAGAAGTAAACTTAGCGCCCATCTTATCAGGGGCGGCACTAACTGTTATTTGGCAAGGGAAGCCTGTTTTTATTCGTCATCGCACACAACAGGAAATTGCTGAAGCCGAAGATGCACCCATGTCTGCTCTACCCGATCCACAAACAGATAAATCTCGGGTTCTAAAGCCTCAATGGCTCATTGTTACAGGTATATGTACACATCTTGGCTGTGTTCCTTTAGGGCAAAAAAAGACAGAACCACGCGGCGAGTATGGGGGATGGTTTTGCCCATGCCATGGCTCCCATTATGATACCTCTGGTCGTATTCGCAAAGGCCCGGCACCCACCAATATGATTGTACCGCCTTATACTTTTGTCAAAGAAGATCTTATTCGGATTGGAGAATCAAGCTGATGGCAAAACAAAGCCAAAACCCGTATCGCCATCCCTTCGTTCGCTGGATCGAACATCGTCTGCCGATCATCAGTTTTTTTGAGCACACCTTAAAACACTACCAAGTTCCTAAAAATCTATCCTTTCTTTGGACAGGAGGGTTTATAGCTGGATTTATGCTGGTCGTCATGATCATTACCGGCATCCTTTTAGCGATGCACTACATTCCTCATCCTGACCATGCCTTTGACAGTGTCGAGCGTATCATGCGTGAAGTTAATTTTGGTTGGTTAATTAGATATCTTCATGCAAATGGGGCATCACTCTTTTTCCTTGTCGTGTATATGCATATGTTTCGCTCAATATATTATGGATCCTACAAATCCCCACGGGAACTTTTATGGATTATTGGCATGATTATTTTTTTAATCATGATGGCAACCGCCTTCTTAGGATATGTTCTTCCATGGGGACAAATGAGCTATTGGGGTGCCACAGTCATAACCAATCTTTTCACGGCTATTCCTTGGGTTGGTGATAGCATTCTCGAATGGCTTCTTGGCGCGCCTTACGTGGGTGCACCCGCTTTAAATAAATTCTTTGCTTTACACTATTTGCTCCCCTTTCTTATGTTCTTAATGGTCTTTATACATGTATGGGCCCTTCATACCAATGGCTCAAACAACCCAACCGGCGTTGAACCAAAAACAGCCGAAGATACCATTCCTTTCCATCCCTATTACACTGTTAAAGATCTCCTATCCATTACAGCATTCATGGTTATTTTTGCTTTTTTTATTTTCTTTGCCCCGAATTTCTTTGGCGAGCCAGAAAATTACATTCCAGCAGATCCAATGGTCACACCAGCGCATATTGTTCCAGAGTGGTACTTCTTGCCCTTCTACGCCATTTTACGTGCTATTCCCGATAAATTGGGTGGGTTTGTTGCCATGATCTCCTCGATTCTTGTGCTGTTTGCCTTGCCTTGGATCGATAGGTCAAAAGTAAGAAGCTTAACCTTCAGGCCTATCTCTCGTGCCTTGTTTTGGGTTTTTATTCTTGATGTAATCATTCTTGGGTGGGCTGGTGCTAAGCCCGCAGAGGGAAATTACATTATCATTGGTCAATTCGCCACTGCTTACTATTTTATTCACTTCTTAATTCTTGTCCCCCTTGTCAGTCGATTCGAAAAACCCAGCGGTCTCCCAGAATCTCTGTCAGCCTACTACAAAAATTCTTGCCATGATTAAGTTCGTAATCCTGTTTCTTACACTTCTGACAGTTCTGCATCTTAATGCTGGTGAACAGGCCAAAGAACCTCCCAAGCATAATTGGAGCTTCAACGGCATGCTTGGAACCTTTGATAGAGCAGCTGCGCAACGGGGCTATCAAGTTTATCGACAGGTGTGTGCTAGTTGTCATGGCCTCAAGCACGTCCGCTATCAATACCTACAAAAGATTGGTTTTAGCAAAGCACAAGTCAAAGCCATTGCAGCAGAATACCAAGTCCGTGATGGCCCAGATGATGAAGGGGAAATGTATGATCGACCTGGCAAACCGTCAGATACTTTTGTTGGCCCTTATAAAAATAAAAAAGCAGCTCAAGCGGCCAATAATGGCTCTTACCCGCCAGATCTAAGCTTGATTACCAAAGCGCGTGCAGGTGGTGCAGATTATCTCTACGCCCTATTAACTGGGTATCAAGAGCTTCCCCCCGCCAACGTCGATCTTGTGCCTGGGAAGTATTACAATCCTTACTTCCCCGGGGGGCAAATTGCTATGGCCCCTCCCTTGCTAGAAGGCGTTGTAACGTATGATGATGGTACAGTTGCAACTCCAAAACAAATGGCCCATGATGTAACGACTTTCCTAGCTTGGGCATCAGAACCAGAATTAGAACAACGCCGACGGTTAGGCATTCAATGGCTAATATTCTTAAGCATCTTTACTATTGTCTGTTACTTGCTCAAACGTTCCTACTGGAAAATTATAAAGAAAAAATCCAGTAATAGTTAAAGAATGTAACTACTTTAGTCGCTCTAGTATTGGTCGATACATGCGCCTGTGATAAGGGCTAATGCCGATTTGATCTAGCGCTTGTTGATGCTTTTTTGTGCCATATCCGGCATTATCTGCCCAACCATAGTCTGGATGAAGCACGTCTAATTCCCGCATATACTGATCACGGCTCACCTTTACAGCTATGGATGCAGCAGCAATGCTGTAACTGCGTTGATCTCCTTTCACCACAGCTTGAACTTGGCAAGGCAACTTGGGCTGCATTGTACCATCCACCAGCGCCAACTCAGCCTCTATCCCCAGCCCCTGATAAGCACGCTCCATTGCTAAAAGAGCGGCGCCACGAATGTTTAACTGCTCAATTTCTTGCAGTGATGCATGGGCCACAAAAAATTGAATACCCATTTCTTTGTAGGTTTGAAATAAGCTCTGGCGCTTTTTAGCTGTCAGTTTTTTTGAATCATGGATTTGGTTTAGAAAATCTTTTGATAGTGTTTGAGGCACATACGCTGCGGCAGCAAAAACATCACCAGCCCAACATCCCATCCCTGCTTCATCTAACCCAACGACAGGCCCCTTAGCTTGTTTCTCAAATTCAAACGAGGGGATAAAGTTTAGTGACACAGATTCAATTAGCGATTAATAATTTTTCTTGCTGCTTCATAAACCATAGATGCCTGTTTTTTTATCCACCCTAATTCTGGTCGATAAACCGAGGCAAAGAAAGATTGAACAGTTGAATCAGGCTGATTTGTTGAAACAACACCCATCTTACAAAGACGTTGCGCCCCTATCATCCATATGGGGCTTAAAACCAATGATAAAACAGTCAAGCAGATCACCAGGTTTCCTCCAGCAGGATCTAATAATTTTTGATCTAAACCAATAGTTGTTAAAACAAAAGAGAATTCCCCTATTTGCGCCAAAACCAAACTGCTCAGTAACGCTGTTTCAACAGGCTGCCCAAAATGTTTTAAGAACATCGTATTAAGAACTGTTTTAACAACAAAGATCATGCTTAAAAGAATCAAAACTTTCAGCCAATTCTCAGCCAGATATCCTAAATCTAACAACATGCCAACGGATAAAAAGAAAGTCATCAGCAATATGCTTTGCGTTGGTTGAGTTGCTTTAATGACAGCATGTCGATCAGCTGAGTTCCCTAAAACAAGCCCAGCAACAAACGCACCATAGGCAGCTGAAATCTCCAGGAACCCGCTTAATGCAGCTGCTAAAAAACAAAATGCCAGCCCCATAAGCGGATAAAGCTCTTTTCGTTTCCCAACCGCATCAATAAAAGGAATTCTCACACGCTCCTTTTTAGACAGATAAACAATGATCACCACCAAAGCCCCAATGGCAATAATCATTTTCATAATTGTCAGAATCGAAAACCCGCCAGCACCACCAAAACTTTTCAGGATCAGAGTCATTGGCACAAAAGCAATATCCTGGGCAATCAAAATACCAATGGTTAGTTTTCCGGCCGTTGACTTTAATTCCCCAATGTTTTCAAGAATAGAAACAGAGGCTGCTGTACTACTGAGCGCAGTTATAAAGCCAATCAAAAGGGTTGTTCCAACAGAAAAATTAAAAATAAAAGCCGCGCCCGTCATCATAATAACAGCACTGGTAACCTGCAACGCTACACACCCCAAAGCAATCTTCCAGATCTCTCGGAATGTGCGCAAATTCATTTCCAAGCCCAAAATAAACAATAGAAGCAGCACTCCTAACTCCGCCATAAAACTGACCATTTCTCTATTTTCAATTAAAGAAAATCCAGAAGGACCTAAGATCAAACCCGCTATCACATATCCAACAACGGCCGGTTGACGAATGCGCGTAAACAAGTATCCGCTAACCAGCGCAACAAAGCCAACCAAAGCGATTATTGTTAAACTTCCAGTACTGTGCATATCTATTATTTTTCTCTTATTTTATATTTATATATGAGATAGACTCATTTAAGCCTTTTCAATTTTTTGCGCTAAGCGCTGACCAATTTCTGAAATTAAATCTCGATTATCTCCTTCAACCATAATTCGGATCAATGGTTCAGTTCCCGATTTACGAACTAAAATGCGACCATTATCCCCCAGAAGACGCTCCTCCTTTTTAATGGCTTCTTGAAAACTGATTGAAGCAAGTACGTCGTTTGCATTTTGCACACGCACATTGGTTAAGATTTGCGGCACTGGGGTAAAGGGATGACCAACAACACTCGCAGGTTGTTTTTTACGGCACATAATTGCCAAAAACTGCAAAGCACTTATGATGCCATCGCCTGTTGTTGCATAATCAGATAGCACAACATGGCCAGATTGCTCGCCGCCCAAGTTATAGCCATGTTTACGCATACACTCAACAACATACCGATCACCTACCTGTGTGCGCTCAAGTTTGATGCCAGCTTTTTCAAGATATCTCTCAAGCCCAAGATTAGACATTACCGTTGCAACAACGACCGGTTTAGCGAGTTTATCAATCTCTTGCCAATACGTTGCAATTCGGCCCAAGATTGCATCACCATCAACCGTTTGTCCCTTTTCATCAACAATGATGACACGATCTCCATCGCCATCCAAGGCAATGCCAATATCAGCATGTTCTTCTAAGACCCGGGCCCGAAGGGTTTCAGTGGCTGTCGCACCACAATTCACATTAATGTTTGTTCCATCTGGATCAACCCCAATGGGAATAATTTCAGCGCCCAGTTCCCAAAGAACAAGCGGAGCAATTTTATAGGTTGCTCCATTCGCACAATCCAGAACAATTTTTAGACCTTCTAAACGTTGCCCGCGGGGAAACGTATTTTTAGCATACTCAACATAACGCCCCTGAGCATCTTGTAGCCTTTTGGCTTTTGCTAAGGCAGGCGCATCAGCCAGTGAATCATCCAAGGCTTGTTGACACAGAGATTCTATTTCAAGCTCTTTGTCATCACAAAGTTTAAAGCCATCGCTGTTGAAAAACTTGATTCCATTATCCTCGGGTGGATTATGAGAGGCTGAAATCATTACACCTAAATCAGCCCGTAGAGACCGTATAAACATTGACACAGCTGGCGTGGGAACTGGCCCCAAATAAGTAACCCGCATACCCGCTGACAGAAATCCAGAGGCTAAGGCTGATTCAACCATGTAGCTTGATAAACGTGTGTCTTTACCAATTACAACCGTGGGTTGTGTAGAGCGTTTCTGCCGGCAAACAATGGCAGCTGCTTGAGCAATCTTAACCAATGAGGCTGGCGTCAGTTTTCCTTGGTTGGCCCGACCCCGTATTCCATCTGTTCCAAAAAATTGGCGTTTTGATTTATTCATTTATACGCTCGGCTTTGGCTCAGGACCTACATTTTTCTTGTCAGTTTCAGATTTCAATAAACCATCAATAGAAGAAGATCTCTTCCGACGGGTTCTTGTTGTTGGCTCACGATGAATCGTTCCCTCTGTTAACAAAGATTTGATTTCATCAGCCATAAGTGTTTCATATTCAATCAACTTTTCGGCAAACAAATGCAGCTTATCGATGTGCTTTTCAAGTATTTCACGTGCTTTATTATATCCATTTATAACAATCTTACGCACTTCACTGTTGATTAGTGCAGTTGTTTCAGGAGAAAGATTTTGAATGCTATCTGAGTCAAGCAAGCCATAGTTAGTGTAATTTAAAGGACCTAATACATCACTCATTCCAAACTCAACAACCATATATTGTGCAATAGAAGTTGCCTGGCGAAAATCTGACTGAGCGCCTGTAGTCGCATTTTCTTTACCAAAAATCAGTTCTTCGGCAACACGTCCCCCCATGGAAAGAGCAATACGTCCCTCAAGGTCTGCTTTAGTAGCTGGATGGCGTTCATTTTCAGGCAAGGTCTCAACAAATCCACCTACCCCACTTGTGCGAGGAATGATTGTTGCACGATTAACTGTTCCCTTCACAGGCAAGAAAAAACCAACCAAAGCATGACCGCCTTCATGATAAGCAACCAATTTTTTCTCTTTATCTGTCATGGCTTTTGATTTTTTCTCCGGGCCCATGGCAACTTTATCGCGGGCCGCATCCAACTCAGCCATGCCAACAACTCGTCTTCCCCGGCGCGCAGCAAGCAAAGCAGCTTCGTTCACAATATTTGCTAAATCTGCCCCCGAGAACCCTGGCGTTCCCCGTGCTAGTGTTAAGGTATTCACATCATCTGCGGTTGGCACTTTTTCAAGGTGCACATTTAATATTGCCTCCCGGCCATCGATATCAGGTAAGCCTACCGTTACTTGTCGGTCGAATCGTCCAGGTCTTAAAAGCGCCTTATCAAGAACATCGGCTCTGTTTGTCGCAGCAATAACAATAACGCCTTCATTATCATTAAACCCATCCATCTCTACCAGCAACTGATTTAATGTCTGCTCACGTTCATCATGGCCACCACTAAATCCACCGCTACCACGTTGGCGTCCAACAGCATCAATCTCATCGATAAAAATAATACAAGGAGCACTTTTTTTGGCCTGCTCAAACATGCTTCGCACACGGCTCGCACCCACACCAACAAACATCTCAATAAAGTCTGATCCGGATATTGAAAAGAAAGGAACCTTTGCCTCACCAGCAATAGCGCGCGCCAAGAGCGTTTTACCTGTTCCAGGTGGCCCAACCATTAGAACCCCTGCAGGAATTCGGCCACCCAATCTTTGAAACTTTTGCGGATCTTTCAAAAACTCAACAATTTCCCCAACTTCTTCTTTTGCCTCTTCTGCTCCAGCCACGTCTTTAAAAGTAACCTTTTTCTTACTTTCATTCATAAGTTTAGCCTTAGACCGACCAAAGCCCATTCCTTTAGCCCCGCCTTGCATTTGTGAAAAAGCATAAATTAAAAAACCAATAAAAATGACTGTTGGTAAGTAGCTCAACAAGATTTGCCAAATTGATCCACCTTCGTCTTGAATTGGTTCTGCCTTAACTTGAACCCCTTTATCAGCAAGCGCAGTCCCAACCTCAGAATTATAAGGAATCCGAGTAGTAAAATTTTGCCCATTGGTTGTTTTGCCTGTTACAACATTACCGCGCATTGATACTTCGCTAACCTGCTTGGCATCAACCATCTGTTTGAACTCAGTATAGGTGACATCATTTTTCTTAACGGGTGCATTAAAGTTCTCTGATGCAGCCAAGGCTATGACAAGAACCCCGATAAGCAGGAGAAAATAAATAAAATTTTGATTTTTTTTCATAATATTAAACCTTCATGTTGGCGGTGCCCAAGTACGCTATCGTAAAGAGCTGTGGGTTAAATTTCAAGTGAGGAACGGAGACGATTCCAGATTTTGTGTAAATGACTGGCAATGTATAAATACATTTATCAGGAAGGCCTGAAAAGTCAATATTTAATTTATTATTTCTCTTTAGATCTAAGTATTTAATTGGCGAAATAAAAACGTCTTCATTGTCTATTTTTTCCACCTTTGTAATTTTAAAACGGTTATCCCAAATCATTGAACTTGTTTTAAATTCAACAACCTTATTAATCTTTGCACACTCTCGATAAAACCAAGCCTCTCCATTTGCATCCAACTCAATAATACATCCATGCAAGGTTTGCTGACTACAGATATCCCCTAACAAGAACTCATGAACTCTTTGTAAGCTCTCCATCCTTATTGGATCAGCATTGCCTGAAATGATCATCAATAGTTCTGAAATAAGCCGAAGCTGTACTTCATCTGCATGCTTCTTAAGCTTCACGATTGATAGCTGTGCAAACCCTAAAGAATTAAGATTTACACAGTCTTCAAAAGCCAAAAATTTGTAGTGTTCAGCTATTTTTTCTACGCGTTTTATTTTTTCTAGAGATGTTAAAAAATGCTTTTTCTCATCTGAGGTCACCATATTACTTAGTCCCTTACGCAAACGAACACGTGTGTAATCAGTCTTTTCATTGCTAGGGTCAACTATCGGTTCAAGGGGTATTCCTGCACTTATTTCTTCAAGGATTCTTTTTTCTATTTTCAGAAAGGGCCTCACTAAAGCCAATTGTCTCATTGGTTGAAAAACTGATATGCCTTTTAAACCTGTTAACCCTGACCCTCTAAAAAGCCGCATCAAAACAGTTTCAATTTGATCATCTAAATGGTGTCCCAAGAAAAGATATTTAACATCTCTCTCCAAGCAATATTGAGTCAATAATTCATAACGGGCCTTACGGGCTTGAGCTTGTATACCTGTTTTCAGCGGTGGATGATTCCACTTAAGAATATCGCACTCGAGGCTAAGTTGATTCATTTGCTTTTGCAAGGTCAATGCTTGCTCAGATGACTCCTCTCGCAGCTGATGATCAACATGGACAAAATAAGTAAATATCCCACGAGCCTTACTCCAAGCTAACATAAAAAACGCTAAAACAAGGCTATCAACACCTCCTGATAGCGCAACAGCAACAGCTTTTGTCTCAGCTTCAATCCTATTATTAAATTGAGGGATGGTCTTTTTACAAATTTCTAAAAAAGGCGGAGAGTTTAAAAATTCAACCGTACGACTATGCACACCCAAGCTTTTTTTCTTCCCTGTCGGCAATATGCTTATGCGTTGCACTGACAGCAACCTCAGAGTTTCTAAGTTTTTTATAGGTCTTACACGCATCTTGTTTTTTATCTAAAGCAGCTAAACTCATCGCTAGTTTTAGCAAAATATCATTAACCTTATGAGATGAGGGATTGACTTTATAACCCTTCATAAATGTCTTAGCGGCTTCCGAGTATTTTTTCTCTACAAAATATGTTTCGCCAAGCCAATAATATGCCGAAGAAAGTAGAAAATGATTTGGGTTTTCTTCAATAAATTCCATCAGCTCCTCTCGAGATTGTTTGTAACTTCCCCGTACAATCATCGCTCGAATTTTTTTATACTTTTCTTCAGAGCTTAGAACTTTTTTTTCTTGTTCAGGATTTTCTAACAAGCCCTTTTTTAGTAGATCTATATCCCTGTTGTCAGGCTCTTCTGGCTTTTCTGGCTTTTCTTTTGCATCTATAGTTTCTTTTTTCGTATCAGCACCCTCAACCATTTCAGCTGGTTTTTTAATTTCATCCCCAGGTTTTGATTGATGAGCTCTCTCTGCAGTTGAAGGGGGTATATCATTTTGTTTTTCATGCTGGTTAGGCTCTTTCGCATCTGAAACGCTCTGCGTCGCAGGCTTATTCTCAACCTGATTATCGGAGATAACTGTGGACTGAGTTTCTAAGCTTTGCGCGTCAACCTTGGCGGGATCTTTTATTTTTTCTTGATCTCGGGGGGGCTGGTTTTTTACCTGGTTTTTCTCCATTCTTTTAAGGGCTTCTTGATGTGTTTTAATAGACTCAACTAAGCCAGAAATTTTTTGATCAAGTATTGCTAGTTGGTGTTGAATTTCCTCTAATTTACCAAAATGATGGGCACTCATTTCTTGGAGATCATCTATTTTTTTCATTTTTAGCTGATCCATTCCAGATGCTTGCTGGACAGCACC
This sequence comes from Holosporaceae bacterium UBA7879, assembly GCA_002500565.1. Taxonomy (GTDB): domain Bacteria; phylum Pseudomonadota; class Alphaproteobacteria; order UBA7879; family UBA7879; genus UBA7879. The sequence goes on along the minus strand of DLRV01000012.1, from coordinate 6,339 downwards.
TGACGCTTCTAGAGTTTTTTGAGATGGAGAAGAATAATAAACCTGAGGAGCATCATCTCCAAAGGATGCACTCAATACAAAAACAAATGATAAGGCAGAGAATAATTTTTTCATAGCTGTAAACCTAATTTTGACCACAATACATCTGGAACCAATACATTAACAAGCGTAATTTATTTTAAAAAATTAACTCTTTAAATTAAGATAGGCTTATGAATCCTAGAGTAGTTTTTTCTATGCCCCATAAACAAAAAAGCCACCCTTAAATCGAGCAGCTTTTGAGATTTAAATTAATAAGGGATTTTTACTTATCGCCACATTCAATTCGTGTAGTACTTACACGATTTAATGCCCATGCCATTTCTGTTGACCCTAAAACAACAGGTTTATCTTTACCATAGCTGATTGTTTGAATTCTGTTGGCATCAACACCAAGCGCAACTAGGTAGTCTTTGGCTGAATTAGCGCGGCGCTCACCCAGAGCTAAGTTGTACTCACGTGTTCCCCGTTCATCGCAACGACCTTCAACTATAATCATTTTTTCTGGGTTTGCAGCTAACCAAGCAGCTTGGTCTTTCAAAACTTTTTGGGCATGAGTATCAAGTTTATAATTATCATATCCAAAATACACACTATCGCCAGATTCAAATGCAGACTCTTCAGTGCTTGCAACAGGTCTACCATTGACAAAAAGCGCATCTTCCATGGCTTCTTCTACCGGTTCAGCCTCTTCCATCATGGATCCACAATTTTTTCCACAATCACATGCCACAAGAAGTAGCAGCGCGAAAACAGAAAATGAATTTTTTAAAATTTTATTCATCATAACCAGGATTCTCCCTATAGTTTATAAATTTCATGATAAGTTTATTTTTCATACTTGTAAACAAGGATTCTTCAAAAGAAAAAAGTGTATCGCCTATGTTCTAATACAATAGAACTTGTGGTGGCCAATACTTGCAACCGCTTTTTGTCCATTCGCCCACTTTGGCTTCACATTATGAGTATGATAATGACTTGCTCCACGGGCTTTTGAGTTCGACCCAGCTAAAGCTTCCTCCAATGCTTTCATAGCATCCTGATATCCAGCACTGTCTTTTTTAAGATGCAGCATTTTTCGACGATTAGGATCATGAGGGTTCCAGCAAGAAAATTGTTTTTTTGCTTTAACAACCTTTTCAGCAGAGCACCCCAAAGTTCGCATCCGTGTTAGAATTACTTCAGCAATGGCAACCTTACCTTGGAAAGACTGATTGCGCGCTTCTCCCCATATCGTTCTGGCAATTAAATCTTTTTCACTCTCACTAAGCAATATAGGCAGCTCTTTTGGTACGCCAGATTTAGCAACCGAAGGAGATTTAGGTCGCAATACATAGCCCTTTGCCTCATATGGATTAATCTGTGCATCACGAGCACGAATATCTGTTACCATCACCAAACAAGCAGTTAAAAAGAACACCGTTAAAACCGGTATAACCAAACGAATGTTAAGCATTTTAATATCAATAACTATGTTCATCGTTGATATGGTGCCTTTTTAAAAAAATTCAATGTTATATGCCTAGATGGTTTTACAAGCTTTAGGTTGCATTGTCAGGTGTTTCTTCAGCTTTAACTTCTAAAACTTCTGGAATATAATGCCGTAACATATTCTCAATGCCATTTTTTAACGTAACAGTCGAACTTGGACAACCAGAACAGGCACCTTTAAGCCGAAGATAAACAACTCCATTCTCATAGCGACCAAAAATAATATCTCCGCCATCAACGGCAACAGCCGGACGAATGCGTGTATCGAGCATATCTTTGATTTGATTAACAATTTCTTGATCAGTCTCAGAGTATTTAATGGCATCTGCATCAGATATACCATCGTTTACATCAATACTCTTAACATCAACCACAGAATCACCTGATCCAAAATGGTCCATTAACGCACCCAAGACAATAGGCTTAATAACATCCCAAGATGCTTGTGTGTCTTTGGTTACCGATACAAAGTCAGCCCCAATCATCACACCTGTGATGTTCTCAAGATTAAAGAGTCGATGCGCTAAGGGAGAGGATTTGGTTTCATCAATATTTTTGAAATCATACACGTCCCCATTGGTAAGCGCTTCACCAGGAACAAATTTTATCGTATTTGGATTTGGAGTCTCAACGGTTTGAATAAACATAAGAAAAACATTTTTGGCAAACTTATCAAAGTAAGAAAAAAATACAAGACGCTAAAAATAAACCCCTTTTAATATATTTAGAAAAATTATAAATAATTCTAATTTATGCATTAAACTATTTTAGGCAATTCATATAAATGTTTAATAATTCTTATCAAAAAGTATTACATCTTTTCTCTCTAATTCAGTTCGAATCATCAACTGGTAAAAACTTATGGGCAGCATTTAGTGAAGCTCTAAGCGCGTTGAATGAACTTGTTAACATGAAAGAAAGCGTAATAGCCCTCCATGATAATGAAAACAATTCCTACATAATAAAATCTTCAAGCACAGATAACTATAACACGAAAATACCTTGCAACTTTTTTATTGAAGAGGTGGAAAACGATCAAACCATTTCTGAAAAAGATTTTTTAAAAGTCTCAAAAGCTTTAGATTTGACACAAGAAAATCATAAATCTTTTCCCTTAAATCAACTTCTGTTTTTCCCCATTTATCATGGAACTGAAAAACTGGGCGTCTTTTGTTTTATCAAGCCTGATGATTCAGAAATTACCAATGACATAAAAAAACTCATAAACTCCATTAGTGTTCTTTTTGGGAACCTGATCTATACACATAGACTTGAAAATCAACTTAAGAAAACAATCCAAGAGCTAAAGGAAACAAACCAACAACTTGACTCCTTTGCTGCCATTTGTGCCCATGACTTAAGAGAGCCTCTAAGAACTGTAACCAATTATAGCCAAGTCCTCGGGCTTAAGAATATAAAACCAACTGAGCGAAATGAAATAATTGCAAAAATCTCATATAAATGCAAAAGCATGGATTCACTGATTCACTCTATTTTGAAATACAGCAAACTTGGTCATCGAAGCACTTTAATAGAATCTATTAATATTCTATCTATAGTTGAAGACTTGAAGAAAGAATTAAAAGCTCTTTTGATTAATAAAAATGCTGTCATTGATATTGAAAATTCAGGAACCTATTCCGTTCAAGGGGACTATCTACAAATCAAGCAACTACTCTCCAATCTTATTACGAATGCCATAAATCATAATAACAAACCTAGTCCCAACATTAAAATTACTTGTTCAGAGAAAGAAAACCATTGGACTATCAAGATCAAAGATAACGGCCCTGGTTTCACCCATCAAGAAACTGAAAGAGTAAACCAAATTTTTAAAGCAGAGAACAGCCCACAATCTTTCTCAAATGGAATGGGATTACTTATCATCCAACGGATAATCAAAAATCACCGTGGATCCATTCTACTTGAAAAACCCGATGGCAATGGGAGCACATTTACAATCAAGCTAAATAAAAATCTTCAAAAAGATTAGAGATCGTAATAAGGCCCTTTGTACTTTTTAAGTAGAATGAAAAGCAACAAACCGGCTGCAATCATAACAACGGAAGGAAGCAAAAGCACGCCTGTCTCTTCAACCAACAACTTCATCACAAGCGGGCTAACGCCAGCGCCTAAACCCATACCAGTTGAGAAGCTAAAAGCAACTCCACTGAATCGATCTTTTGTTGGAAATAAACGTTGAATAAACGCATGCTCAGGTCCAGCAATGCTAGCCACACAAAGGCCCATCAGTATTTGTGCAAGAGCAATCATCCAAGGATTTAAGGTTTGCAAAAGAAAAAATATTGGTACAGCTAAGCTCATTGCAAGAGAACAAGATAATAGCATCATTCTCTTATAGCCAATCTTGTCCATAATATATCCCCATGTTGGCGATCCAAAGATGAAAACGATAATACCAATATTTGTATATAGAAGCGTGTCATGCTTGGTCATGCCCAGATTTTGTAAATACAAGTTCACAAATTTATACAAAGTGTAGGAGAGGGTTCCATTTAAAAACCCAATAGCAATTGATAAGCGAACACTCTTAGAATGCTTGCTTAAAGCTGTCAAAAGTGGCGATTTTGTATCTTTTTTAGAATCTTCTAAAGCTTCATCCTCTTGTAAAGCTTGGTAAGCTGGTGACTCTTCAACAAACATACGAATGTAAAGACCTACAAGGCTAACCAACGCACCAATAATAAAAGCAATACGCCAAGCCCAATCTGGCATTGCATCATTCGTAATTAACACACCAACACCAACAGCACCCAAAGCGCCAATCACGCTTGCACCGGTAATAAGGCCACCAGCAAATCCAGGTAAGTTTTTACCAACGTGTTCAAGTGTAAAAATAGCCGAACCGTTATACTCACCACCCGTGCAAAGCCCTTGAACAAGACGTGAAGCAAATAAAATGATTGTCGCTGTTATACCAAGGGTTTCATAGCCAGGCATAACACCAATAATAAAAGTCGGAATACCCATACATGATACTGTTAGAATAAGAGAGAACTTACGACCGTATTTATCTCCAATGTATCCAAAAAGTGTCGCACCAAAGGGGCGTGATAAATAAGCTACAATAAATGTTAACCATCCAGATTGAAAATCACTTATTAACCCAGGCGGAAAAAAAACATGGCCTATGCTCTCAGAAAAAACAGCAAACAACATAAAGTCATAGAACTCAAGCGCTGTTCCAATAATGCTGGCAAAAATGACTCTTGATTTTCCCATAGGCAATAGAATATCCGCTAAAATTGGTTGTTAGGCACCCACAAGTTCTGGGTGTTAATTTCGGGCCATGTTATCCTCTAAAAAACTTTTTGACAAGTTTTTGCCAAAAAACTCATTAAAAACAAAATGTTACGGTAAATTTTCTTTCATAGCCTTATAAAAAAACACCCTCTCATTAAGTTTTTGTTTTTGTTTTATTAAATCAATCGCTAATATGTTTTTTAAGTTTAGTTTTTAAAGGGGTTCCTGAGTAGCATAAACCCCTGGCTATAGTTTGAAGGTGCCGGTTTGGTTCAAGAAGATTTGTAGACATAAAACTAGCATTAATGTCGATCTAAAGGAGAATAAAATCGCACATCAAGGTACAGTAAAATGGTTTAACGCAACAAAAGGCTATGGATTCATCGCCCCTGAAAGCGGAGAGAAAGACGTATTTGTTCACATCAGCGCCGTTGAAAGCGCTGGTCTTAGAGACCTCAAAGACGGACAAAAAGTTGCTTTTGATTTACAAACTGAAAAAGGGAAAACATCAGCTGTTGACCTTAAATTAGAAGATTAATTTTCTTCTCAATATTTGAATTTTAAAAGAGGTGCTTTTGCATCTCTTTTTTTATTTAAAAACACTCTCGTAAAACGATATAGTTATATTGCTATAAATTAAACCATATTCTACGACTATGCGCGAAATTGTTCTAGACACTGAAACTACAGGCCTTGATCCAGAGTCAGGTCATCGGATTGTTGAAATTGGTTGTGTTGAGCTTATTAATCACATTCCAACCGGAAAAACCTATCATCAATATATCAATCCCGAAAGAGACATGCCGGCTGAAGCCTTTTCTGTGCATGGCTTATCTGAAAAGTTTTTATCGGATTTTCCAACTTTTAAAGAAGTGCAAAAAGGATTTATCGAGTTTATATCAGACTCTCCTCTCATCATACATAATGCCGCTTTTGACATGAAGTTTATTCAATTTGAAATTGAGCAAGCAGGTGCACATTGTATTAGCAATAAAATTATCGATACACTTGTTATGGCGCGGCAGGCATTTCCAGGGTCACCTGCCTCTCTTGATGCGCTTTGTAAAAGATATAAAATTGATAATGCTCATAGAGTAAAGCATGGCGCTTTACTGGATTCCGAAATACTAGCAGAAGTTTATTTAGAACTGATAGGTGGGCGGCAGATTGATTTATTTGTTAGCCACGGTCAAACCCCAGAAAACAAAAGCCAAAATAAGTTTGGATCATTTCCAATATCAGTTAAAAACTTTTCTGAAAGAACCTTTGCCCCGTCAGATGAAGAATTAGAAAATCATCAGGCTTATTTGAAAAAATATATAAAAGATACAATCTGGCAAAAAGATATTTGAAAACAATGGTGGGCGTAACTGGGATTGAACCAGTGACCCCTACGATGTCAACGTAGTGCTCTACCGCTGAGCTATACGCCCCACTATCCAAACTTCGTATACTTGTCACGGGCCTTTGCTGTCAAGTTAAAGCTCTGAATTACCCTCAAGAAACTCTGAATTAAAAAACTTTGGGGCTGGCCTAGATAGATAG
>DLRV01000006.1:3798-4634 GCA_002500565.1 Holosporaceae bacterium UBA7879 | reverse complement strand
TCATTTTCGGCAGAGGTTAAAACTATTGAGTTTGAGGGAAATTTGAAAAACATATTTCTCAGATCTGCAGAAGACGTTGACATTAGGTTCAGTGTTCCCAGTAGTTCAGATACTTCTGGAATGGAGCCGTCTAAAAATGTTTCACTATCTTTTTCTCAGGATAATGCTGTTGTACTTCCAACCGGGGCCCTTGCTCTCGATTAAACAGGTTAAACAATGAATAGTTTTTATAAGAAAAATGGCCCCGTTATCGCTACATTTTTTCTTGTTGCGATAATATTCTGGTTAATTTTTCTAATCGTAATACCGCAGTTATATATGCTCGATCTGTCGTTTAGGCCAAATTTACCACCGTTACTCAGAGGCGGTCCAGATGATGTATACACTTTAACGCACTACAAACACTTTTTATATGGGTCAGAAACAAGCAAGGATGCCTATAATTATGTAGATATTGGCGTTTTTCTTGATACGATTATCACAGCGGTTCTCGTAACAGTCATTAATCTTTGCTTTTGTTATCCAATAGCGTTTTACATAGCAAAGTTAGCAACTCCAAACACAGCTCGCTTACTAGTTTTAGCTCTAGTAATACCATTTTGGATAAACGAGCTACTGCGCTCTTTTGCGATCAGAATTTTGTTTGCAGGTGAGGGTGTTATTAACAATATCCTACTCGAATTGGGCTTAATAACCACTGCAGTAAATTTTATTGCTTTAGATATAGCGCTCTATACTGGTTTAACTTACGCTTACATATTGTTGATGATTTTTCCTCTTTACAACGCGTTAGAGACTCTCGACACAAATCAACTTGAGGCGGCTAAAGACCTTGG
>DLRV01000006.1:895-3664 GCA_002500565.1 Holosporaceae bacterium UBA7879 | reverse complement strand
AGAATTTTGTTTGCAGGTGAGGGAGTTATTAACAATATCTTACTTGAGTTAGGCTTAATAAGTACGGCAGTGAATTTTATTGCCTTAGATATAGCGCTCTATACTGGTTTAACTTACGCTTACATATTGTTGATGATTTTTCCTCTTTACAATGCGTTAGAAACTCTCGACACAAATCAACTTGAGGCGGCTAAGGACCTTGGGTCTTCTACAGTAAGAACACATTGGCGTATAGTCATTCCGCATGCAAAAGCAGGTATAGCATCAGGCTGCACAATGGTTTTTATGTTGACGGCTGGGGCATTAGCTACGCCAGTAGTTTTAAGTAGTCCGAATACGTATTGGTTTACGCAACTGATTTATCAATGGTTTAATATGAACGATAATTGGTCTCGTGGTTCAGCCTATTCAATTATACTGCTTGTTGTTTCCGTTACATTTGTGCTTTTGATGATGCGATTATTTAAAGTTACAATTGGTGAGGTTGTTAGATGAAGCCCAATCTCGCTATTCAAGCTTTTTTAGGTTTGTATATACTCATTTTCTTTTTGTATCTTTTTGGGCCCTTGGTCATAATGAGTGTTACGGCTTTTAATTCAGCAGAATTTCCAGCCATTACTCCTTGGGAATGCTTTAGTTTTAGATGGTTTAATGAGGGTAAGATTGCTTATGATGGGCAGCGCCTTGCTGGATTGGTTACTGACCGCCCCTTACATGAAGGAATTATATCAAGTTTAATTATTGCAGCCGGTGTGGTAACTTTATCTGTGCCGATCGGGATGGCTGCTGCTATCGTATTGACCCAAGTCAACAGCAGACTACGCACTCTTTTCTACTCTATGTCTATTATGCCAGTTTTGTTTCCTGGTGTTATTATCGGTATCTCAACAGTTGTATTGTGGGATCGTATTGCCACTTTGGGGGGCGATGGTTTTATTTCAGAGTTGGGTAGAAATGGGATATTTTTAACAATTTTGGGGCAAACTTGTTTTATCTCAACATATTGTTTTCTAATATTTGTTGCTCGGTTGCAAAGGTTTGACACTACACAAGAGGAAGCAGCTCTTGACTTGGGCGCAAGCCAGTCCCAAGTCTTTCTGAAAATTTTAGTACCATACCTCATGCCAGCAATTGGGTCCTCGGCAGTTATTGCTTTTCTAGCTTCATTTGAAAATTATAATACAACGGTTTTTAGTATTCTATCAGAGCAGACTCTGACAACGGTGATAGCCTCAAAAGTTAGGTTAGGAATAAGCCCTGCCATTAGTGCTCTTGCACTTGTTATCATATGCCTCACATTGATAGGTGCGTTTTTCTATGAAATTTCACGAAGGTCTAATCAAAGAAAAAAAGACCGTGAAAATAAAGTTAAAATGTTTAGTGAAATTAGTGGTAACAGGCTTGTTGAAGAGCAGCCTAAATTTTTTAGAATCCCTAAATCTATTTTTGTATTTTTGCTGCTTTTAATTTTAGCTGTGCTTACGTGGCAGCAACTAATAAAAAACAACATGTACGGTGCTGAGTGTGTTGAAAAAGCAGAAGCCTCTAAAAAATCCAACTTCGCCGATCAATTGAAACTTTTGCAGCAAAATGCGGAAAGTGTTGAAACGACTGACGAAAGCGAAGGGAATGCCAGTAGGTCAAAAGAGTATAATGATATTTTTGGTGATCAAAACCTATTTAAAGATTTTGGTGGTTTTGATAGTGACAAAAAAGAAGAGAGTGAAAATGGCGCTACTCGGTCAAATGAATATAATGATATTTTTGGTGATCCAAACTTGTTCAAAAATTTCGGTGGCTTTGATAACAAAGAGTAAATTTTTCAGGGCTTCCGTGTATGTCTATTATCAGCAAGGAAAATTTTATGACTTTTGAAGAAATAAAATTGAAAATCTCAAAGCAAGAAATCGATACAGTTTTAGTCTGTATGGTAGACATGCAGGGCCGTTTGATGGGAAAGCGCTTCCATTCAGAAGCTTTTCTGGAAATGGCAGAAGATGAAACTCATTGTTGTAATTATCTATTGGCAACAGATTTAGAGATGGCAACTCCTGATGGATATGCCTCAACAAGTTGGTCCACGGGATACGGTGATTACGTGATGAAACCTGATTTAGGGACGCTTCGCCCTGTGCCTTGGATTGAGGGAACCGCCATTTGCCTATGTGATGTATTGGATCACAACACACATAAGCCAGTCCCTTTCTCTCCTAGAGAAGTTTTAAAAACTCAGATCTCAAAAGCTGAGGATATGGGGTTTAGCTCGATCATGGCTACGGAGCTTGAGTTTTTCCTTTTCCAAGGGACACACGATGAAATAGCAGCAAATGGCTTCCGTGAATTGAAGCCAATTTCCAATTACAATGAGGACTATCATATTTTTCAGACTTCAAAAGAAGAGCATGTTATGAGGCCAATCCGTAACTTTCTTCGGGATATGGGTATTCCAGTAGAAGGAACAAAAGGAGAGGCCGAGGCCGGACAAGAAGAACTTAATATCAAATATGCTGATGTTCTTTCTACAGCGGATCACCATACTCTCGCAAAACATGGCGTTAAAGAAATTGCGCACCAACAAGGTTACGCTGCAACTTTTTTGCCGAAATGGAATAAAAATCGCGTTGGCTCTGCGTCACACGTGCATCAATCTTTGTTTAGAAATGGTTCAAATGTTTTCTATGACGCTAAAGCGCCAATGGGTAAATCTAAAATAATGGATCATTATCTAGCTGGTTTAATTAAGTATGCCTCGGAGATAACGATTTTCTT
>DLRV01000006.1:0-478 GCA_002500565.1 Holosporaceae bacterium UBA7879 | reverse complement strand
ACAGCGGCATTTCGTGTTGTTGGTGACCGAAGTAAGTCCATTCGAATAGAGTGCCGCACTCCTGGTTCTGATATGAACCCGTATCTAGCAACTGCTGCAATGCTGGCTGCAGGACTTAAGGGAATAGAGGAAGAACTTAAGCTTCCGTCTCCATATGATGGCGATGCTTACTCGGATAATGAAAAAAACCAGATCCCTAAGACATTGAGAGATGCGAGAGATCAACTTTTATCATCGAAGATGCTAAAAGAGGCTTTTGGAGTAGAGACGATAAATCATTATGCTCGGGCCGCCGAGTGGGAATTGGAAGAATTTGATAGTGTCGTTACGGATTACGAGATTATGCGAGGATTTGAAAAAGCATGACGCTTCAAGCTAATTGGTCTTATCCAACCACAGTGAAATTTGGTCCAGGCCGCATCAAAGAACTAGGTGAAGCTTGTTTGTCTTTGGGTATAAAAAACCCGTTGCTTGTGAC
>DLRV01000017.1 GCA_002500565.1 Holosporaceae bacterium UBA7879 | reverse complement strand
CTAGTTATCTGGTACAGCCCCAAACTTTTTTCATGATAATTAACCTTATATTAATGTTTTTATATATTACTGACTACAATTTGTAAATAGTATTACTAAAATATTTTTCAAGAGGGCGCTCGAAAAAAAAGGATGCCAGAATCCAGCATCCTTTTCCTAAAAAGAAAAATATTTGGGGCTGACACCTAACAAATTACAAATCTATTTAGCGTTTATGCAAATTGTAACCATAGGGGGCTAGTCTTTTACTGATCATTATGAGTAGCTCCGTAGTGGACCGGCCACCTCAAACCCGTGATCGTTGTCATCGAATTACTTGACTTGTACAATTCTGCGTGACTTTTTTTACCCGTCACCCTGAGGAGAAATGTAATTTCGACGTGAGGGTCTTGTGTGATTCAGAAGAGATTCTCACGCGGATATAAAATCCGCTCAGAATGACGGGTAAGGTGAAGGCGGGTAAACCAAAACCAGTCACCCTGAGGAAGGGCGTAGCCCTGACGTGAGGGTCTCTTAAGATCTGTGAATTTAAAAAAGATCATCACGTCGTTTCTGCGAAACTCCTCATGATGACGTGAAAAATGGAATAAGATTGCCACGTCGGCCGCTGGCCTCCTCGCAATGATTGGTTTTGGGAGGCTGCCTACATTAAACACCCGCCACCCTGAGCGAGTGAAGGGAGCGTGAGGATCTCATGGAGTTATAAGAGATTCCCACAACCCGTCACCCTGAGGAGAAATGTAATTTCGACGTGAGGGTCTCATCATACAGAGATAATACTTGTTCAAGCTGCTTATGAACTTTCAAATAACTTCACCTCTTGCTCTATGTAATTCAATTTTGCTTGACTAAAGCGCACACCCATGTTTGTTCTTGACATCCCATAGGCGTGCACACCGTATGTTTCATGAACTTTTTGGTCCTTACAAAATCGCCAAATCGGGCTGCCACTTTGGCCGCCATAAGTATCAATCTCATAATAAAGGTGATGCTTTTCTACTTCAGTTATACGCCCTTTCATACTGTACATATGCATTGCATTATCCAGGTCAGACGGATAACCGGTCACTCTACAAATATTTCCTTTAAGCCTGTCGTCATCTAAAGTAGTAGGAATAAAGAAATTTTGCTCATCTTGATGAATACCTTCAGGAAAGCAAACAATCCCAATATCGTACTGGCTTGCCTTTTCTCTATCACCCTCTTTCCAATTCGGGTGGAAGGCATAGTTACTTGCTTCTACAGATAAGATGCTATGAGTGCCATTAAGCCCTAAATCAAGTGTGATATTTTCTGGCAGACGACCATCCACTACAGACGGCAGCTGGCCATCAATATCTTTTTTTCTACTATAAAGACAATGCCCAGCTGTTACTGCAAACCTAGAATCAATCAAAAAAGCCGTGCCCAAATAGTTATAAAGCATATCATCTATAAGATAGCTGATCGTAAGCCTACCAATCCAATTATAAGGCTGGTCTTCAACAGATGACACTCTTGTGCGGCCATCTGTTTTATGAATAACAGATTCTACTGCTACTTTTTTTTTATTCTGAAAGTCGTACGTTTAAGGTCTTCAATACCTAAAGCTGATTGCTGCCGACCAGATTTTTCACAACTTGAATTTGACACCTGCTGAACAACTCTACCATCATAACTTTCTATAGTAACAGGAGTTGGGTCTAATACCTTTTCAGTATAATAATACATATCCCGACCTGGATCATAACTCAGTGGTGGCGTGATTGTATGCGCCGCTCGGGTGTGTGCCCCTCTCTGAGGAGCACTAAACTCAGGCAACCCTAATTCTGGGCGCATTGACATTGAACCATCTTGACGACGAAGCGCCATTACTGCAGAGCTTGAACTTAAAGCACGATATCCAAAAGCATGGTGCGCTACCATCCGAACTGCACGACCACTGGTTACAGCTTCTTGCACAAGGAATTGACGCCAATTAGCCTCTGTATAAACACAAATAAAACTTAAAAGAACCAATAGTTTTTTCATATTAATACCTATTTTCCAGTAATTTAGCACAAATTTATTAAGCTCTGTTAGTTGAATTTTAATAGGAAATAAACCTGAATACGAACCTAACATTAATTAGACAGACACATACTATTTATGAAGACCCATCATTTCTCTCAGCTACTTTATCAAACAGCTGGCCCACGCCTTCCCAAGGGCTTTTGAAATCATAGTCACGAAAATCTTGGGCTAGCTTAACAGGCTCACGCACCACTTCCTGTTTTTCAGAATCATAGGCCACCTGATAATGCCCCATCACTGGAAAATCCTTGCGCAGTGGATGCCCTTCAAAATTATAATCCGTTAGCAAGCGCCGATGATCTGGATTGCCCTCAAACAAAATGCCAAACATATCCCAGGTCTCACGTTCCCACCAGCCTGCACTTGGGTAAAGCCCCACCAAAGATGCCACTGGTTGATCCGCTGAGGTTTCGACTTTAACCCGCAAGCGCCAGCCAAATTTTGTGCTTAGGAAATGATAAACCACATCAAAGCGATTTTCCCGATCTGGATAATCAACCGCTGTGATATCGATCAACTGATCAAACAATAAATTTTGATCATCCCGCAGCATTGAAATTGCCGGATATAAATTTTGAGGTTCAACCCAAACTGTCAAATTATTCAGGGTATATAAATACCGCATGAAATAGGGTTGTTTTGCATCAAAAAGTGCTTGTTTTAGAGTGAAAAGTGGGTTTTTTTGATCTATTTCAAGCATTATTTTGACCGTTTATAATACCCTTTTGCCTGAATTTTGCGCTTTAATTGCATAATCCCATACAGCAAAGCCTCAGCTGTGGGTGGGCATCCTGGCACATATACATCCACAGGAACGATATGGTCACAGCCCCTTACAACCGAATAGGAATAATGATAATACCCGCCGCCATTCGCACAGGACCCCATTGATATAACCCATCGTGGCTCTGCCATTTGATCATACACCCGCCGCAAAGCTGGCGCCATTTTATTGGTTAGTGTCCCAGCCACAATCATTACATCGGACTGCCGTGGGCTTGGTCGGAACACCACGCCATATTTATCCAAATCATAACGACTGGCGGCTGTTTGCATCATTTCTACCGCACAACAGGCCAATCCAAAGCTCATCGGCCACAGAGAGCCACTTTGGGCCCAGGTAATAAGCTTATCGACTTGCGTCACCAGAAAACCGTTTTTATCCATATGATCCTGAAAAACTTGAGGAGACTCAATATATTGAATGTTTTCTAGGGGGGCTTGATTATTATGATCTACCAATCCAATGCTCCTTTCTTCCATTCATAAATAAATCCAACCGTTAGCACTGTTAAAAATATCATCATTGAAAGAAATCCAGGCCAACCAAGTGTTTTTAACGATACAGCCCATGGGAAGAGAAAAGCAATCTCCAAATCAAAAATAATGAACAGCAAAGCAATCAAATAAAACCGCACATCAAATTTACCTGCTTTGGCAGAAAGTGGCTCAAAACCACATTCATAAGGCGCGCCTTTATCAGCGCTGGGATTACGTTTAGCAAGCAATACAGAGGCCACAATAATAACTGTTGCTAGCCCACCTGCCACGAAGAAGAAAATCAGAATTGATAGATAGTTATCAGCCATACATGCCCTGAAATAACATCTAAAGGTAACACAAAATATTTAACAACACCAGAAGATGAAAAATTTAGTAATCAAAGCTTCTTTCAACAAAAAAAGCCCTAAAAAGGGCTTTTAAAATAGAAAAAAGTGTTCTAATAACTATTTCTTCTCAGCCTTTAGATTGACCTTCAACAGCTTCTTGACCTTCCTTTATTTTAGATTGCCCTGATGTTGAAGCTTCACGATCAACCAGTTCAATGACAGCCATAGGGGCATTATCACCTTGTCGGAATCCAGCTTTCAAAACACGTGTGTATCCACCGGGGCGCTTTGCAAAGCGTTCACTTAAAGTGGTCATTAACTTATCTGTTGCAACACCTGTACCAAGTTTGGCAATAAGTTGACGACGCGCATGCAGAGTATTCTTGGCACCAACTGTGATCAACCGTTCGACATAAGAACGGAGGTCTTTCGCTTTTGGAAGCGTTGTACGGATTTGTTCGTGCTCAATCAGAGATTTTGCAAGATTATTCATCATAGCCATTTTGTGGCTTGAATCTCTTCCAAATTTACGTCCTTTAACATTATGGCGCATGACTTATGTCCTTTTAAAAAATAAGATTAATTATATGGGTCGTCGTATTTCTTAGCTAACTCTTCAATATTTTCTGGCGGCCAGTTAGGAACATCCATTCCAAGGCTCAAACCCATTTCTTGAAGAACGGCTTTAATTTCATTCAACGACTTACGACCAAAGTTTGGCGTCTTTAACATTTCTGGTTCTGTTCTTAGAACCAAGTCACCAATGTAGACAATGTTATCATTTTTTAAGCAGTTAGCAGCTCGGACTGAAAGCTCAAGTTCAGAAACTTTTTTCAAAAGAGCTCTTGGAACTGTCTCTTCTTCTTCCTCAACCTGCTCTTTAACATCTTTGGGCTCTTCAAAGTTAATGAATGGAGCAAGCTGTTCTTGCATGATGCGTGCAGCTAGAGCCACAGCATCTTCAGGATCGATTGTGCCATTTGTTTCAACAGTTAAAACCAATTTATCAAAGTTTGTTGCTTGTCCAACACGGGTGTTATCAACTTTATATACCACCATTTTTACTGGCGAATACAATGAGTCGATTGCAATTGTTCCCAAAGGCATTTCTTCAGATTTATTTTCAGACGCTGGAACATATCCCTTACCGCTATCAACAGTCAGAGTCATAGAGAAATCAGCATCTTTATCAAGGTTACAAATCACATGGTCAGGATTCGCAACAGAAATTTCTGATGTTGCAGAAATCATACCCGCTGTCACAACACAAGGGCCTTTAGCTGATACAGTTACCTGCTTAGACGTTTCAGCGTGCGAAACAAAGTTAATACCTTTTACGTTAAGAATAATGTCAGTAACATCTTCTAGGACTCCCGGGATTGAGGTGAATTCATGCATAACACCATCAATTTTGATAGCAGTTGCTGCAGCGCCTCGGATAGATGACAGCAGAATACGACGCAAAGAGTTCCCAAGCGTATGACCAAAACCTCTTTCAAGTGGCTTAATGGTGACAGATTTTTTAAAAGGAGAAATTTCTTCTACTTTATAGCTATCGGGTTTTGTAAGGGTTTGCCAATTTTTTTGTAACACAGGATATACTCTCAGTTATAATGTTAAACGCGACGACGCTTTGGTGGACGACAACCGTTGTGCGGAACAGAAGTAACGTCAGAAATTTGATCAATTGTAAAACCAACAGAAACAAGTGCCCGCAGAGCTGATTCACGCCCAGACCCAGGCCCTCTCACAAGAACTGACAAGTTTTGCATGCCATGCTCTTGTGCTTTTTTTCCAGCAACCTCAGCAGCAACTTGTGCGGCAAATGGTGTGGATTTACGCGAACCTTTAAAACCTTGCGCACCGGCTGAAGACCAAGAAATCACATTTCCCTGGGCATCTGAAATCGTAATAATGGTATTGTTAAAAGTAGAAGAAATATGAGCAACACCGTTGACAATATTTTTCTTTTCTCTTTTACGAAGCTTATTTGGAGAACCTTTAGACATAAATTATTTTAACCTTATTTAGGATTATTTCTTCTTACCAGCAATAGCTACTGCTTTACCTTTACGAGTGCGTGCATTCGTATGCGTACGCTGTCCTCTTACAGGCAAACGTTTTCTGTGTCTTAAACCACGGTAACAACCAAGGTCAACCAGACGCTTAATATTCATTGAAACGACTCGACGCAAGTCACCTTCAACTTGGTAATCTTGATCAATAACACTACGAATCGATGAAACTTCATCGTCCGTAAGCTTATTGACGCGGGTCATCAGGTCAACTTTAGCTTTTTTACAAATTTCAACAGATGCCGTACGACCGATTCCATAAATATATGTTAATGCGATCCATACTGGCTTACCAGCGGGAAGGTTTATACCTGCAATACGTGCCAACGACTAACTCCTTGAATTCTTTCTAATGTGTTTTATAAATCTTGACAGTTGGCGTCAAGAGTTAAAAACTATTTTTCTATTATTTCTGCAATTTGCCGGGAAACCTCTTCCATCGGCAGTGAACCATCAACATCCTTTAACACACCTTTGCCTATGTAAAAAGGGATGATGGGTTGCGTTTCTTCTTGATATTTCTTTAAACGCGTCTTTAATGTTTCCGCTGAATCATCGGGCCTACGCAAGAAATCAGATGCTCCACATATATCACAAACATCTTTTTCATCAGGCAATTTAAAGAAGTCGTTATAATTCGCTTTGCACTGCCCACAATAAAAACGCCCGGTTATACGCTTCATCAACACGGATTCATCAACTTTTATCTGAATAACGTGGTCAATTGTCCGGTCAAGTTCTTTTAGCATTTCATCAAGACAAACAGCTTGTTTAACTGTTCTGGGAAATCCATCAAGAATAACTCCAACCCGATAATCTGGCTTCACTAAAGTGTCGTTTAGCATGCTTACCATCAAGTCATCAGCCACTAATTGGCCAGAATCTATCATTTCTTTTGCTTTTTGGCCAAGAACCGTTTCTTCAGATATTTCATCCCTAAGCATTTGCCCTGTAGAGAGATGTACAAGACCATAGGTATTCTTTAAAAATTCAGCTTGGGTTCCTTTGCCAGAACCAGGCGGGCCAATAAGGATGATGTTCATCGACGACGCCCTTTAAGGTTAGCTTTTTTCAACAATCCTTCATATTGATGAGCAACTAAATGAGACTGAATCTGCGCCACAGTATCAAGCGTAACACTCACAATAATCAAAAGACTGGTCCCCCCAAAATAGAACGGAACAGCATACTTAGCTTTCAAAAGCTCTGGCATCAAGCAAACAATAACCAAGTATGACGCCCCAAAGAAAGTTAGGCGATTTAAAAGCTTTTCAATAAAATCAGCCGTTGCTTGACCAGGACGAATACCAGGGATAAAACCACCGGATTTTTTTAAATTTTCGGCGGTATCAGCAGGATTAAAAATGATTGTTGTATAGAAATAAGCAAAGAAAACAATAAGTACGCTCATCAATACAATAAACAAAGGCTTGCCCGGCGATAAGTAAAATAAGAGCGTCTGCAACCATTCCGGCGAACTATCCGAAACAAACATCACAGCTGTTGAAGGCAGAACCAAAAGCGCTTGCGCAAAAATTGGCGGCAATACCCCTGAACTGTTAAGCTTTAAGGGGATGTAACTTGCCTCACCACCTTGGACACGCGCACCAACTTGTCTTTTTGGATATTGTATAAGAACTTTTCGAATGGCTCTTTCAACAAAAACAATGAAAGCAAAAATAGCAACAACAGCAGCAAACAAAAACAAAATAAATGTAATTGGAATGGTATTGTCTTGCCCTAACTCAATTAGCCCCAAAGCTGCTTGTGGTAGATTAGCGACGATCCCAGAAAAAATAATCAAGGAAACACCATTACCGATTCCACGCGATGTAATCTGCTCACCAAGCCACATAAGGAACAATGTTCCACCGACGATATTAATAACCGTGGTGATTTTAAATATGGTTGGATCAATAGAAACTGCACCTTGAGCCACAAGCCCGGTAGACAGTCCAAACGCCTGTGCAGTTGCCAAAAATACCGTCAAATACCTTGTATATTGATTAATTTTCTGACGACCAGATTCACCTTCTTTTTTCAAAGCTTCTAGAGTTGGTGAAATAGCAGTCATCAACTGGATAATAATACTCGCAGAGATATAAGGAACGATGTTTAGCGCAAGAATAGACATGCGTTCCAAAGCCCCACCGGAAAACATGTTAAAAATACCAAAGAAATTATTAGCGTTTTTACTGGCAAGTGTTTTAATCACAGCAATATCAACACCGGGAAGGGGAATATAACTTCCAAGACGATAAATTATTAATGCGCCTAGGGTGTACCAGATACGTTTCTTTAATTCATGGGCTTTTGAAAAAACATTAAAATTAAAGTTAGCTGCGAGTTGCTCGGCCGCAGAAGACATATAAACCTCTCAGATTAACTAGTTCTGGGGAAACTGTAGATGAACCTTACCACCTTTGGCAACAACCTTTTTAACAGCAGCTTCTGAAGCAAAATCAACATGAATGTTAACCGCAATCTCAAGATCACCAGCCCCCAAGAGCTTAACTAAACCGTTCTCAGACCGAATTAACCCAAGACTCTTAAGACTTTCTTTTGTAAGGTCAGACTTGTCTTTAATTTTACCATTAGCAGCTAACTCTTGCAATCTACAAAGGTTGACTTTAGCAACATCTATCCGATTCATGCTTTTAAAACCACGTTTCGGCAAACGCATGTGAAGGGGCATTTGACCACCCTCAAATCCATTCACTGAAGAGCCTGAGCGAGCTTTATAACCCTTCACACCCCGACCAGAAGTTTTACCTTTACCGGATCCAATACCACGACCAAGACGCTTAGACACTTTTATAGCACCAGCATTATCACGGAGTTGATTTAACATAAAAACACCTATTTACTTTCAGAAGCTTCAACAACTTCAATTAAATGACTAATTTTATTGATAAGACCACGGACAATATCGTTATCTTCTAATGTATTTGTTTGACTAATTCTCCGCAAACCAAGCGCATGCAAACATTGCTGCTGCACTTTTGGACGTCTTTGAGCACTGTATATTTGCTTAACTGTTATGGTATTTTTCTTAGACATAATTTACGCCTTAACTTTTTCTAAATTATCATCTGCTTCATTGTTCGCGGCAGAGTCAGTTTTACGCGTCATAATTTCGGAAACTTTCATTCCACGACGTTGAGCAATCATTCTTGGTGATGCCATGTTTTGCAAACCATTGAATATGGCTCTAACCATGTTATGCGGATTAGATGTACCCACAGATTTACAAACAACATCCCTAACACCAAGCGCCTCAAGAACCGCACGGGCCGGACCACCAGCAATAATACCTGTACCAGGAGGAGCGGCGCGAATATTTAATTTTGCAGAACCGTATATGCCAACGACATCATGGTGAAAGGTGCGCCCTTCTTTTAAAGGCACCCGAATCATGTTTTTTTCAGCAGCTTCATTTGCTTTACGGATGGCATCAGGAACCTCACGCGCCTTCCCAAGCCCATGCCCAACACGACCTTGTCCATCTCCAACAACAACAAGAGAGGCAAATGAAAAGTTTCGACCGCCTTTAACAACCTTTGATACACGGTTAATACTTACAAGTTTATCAACCAAGTTTGATGCGTTTTTTTCTCTAAAATTACTCACAATTTATCCTTTAAAAATCCAAGCCTTCGGCACGTGCTCCAGCCGCTAATGCAGCTACACGACCATGATACGGGAATGCACCCCGGTCAAAGTAAACCTTCTTTAAACCAGCTTTAACCGCTCTACGACCAAACTCTTTTCCAACTTCTTCTGCAATTTTACACCCAGAAGCTTTACCGATTTTGCTTTTAAGCGTAGTCTCGGCCGAACTTGCCGAAATAAGAGTTTTGTGATTTGGATCATCAATGATTTGCGCATAGATATGATTATTTGACCTAAAAACAGATAAGCGCAAACGACCAGACCCTTGAGCATTACGCTTAAGCCTAGAGCGAATTCGACGTTGACGTTTCTGATACTTTTGAAATGTTCCAGACATACTATATCCTATTTTTTCTTACCTTCTTTACGAACAATAATTTCGTCTGCATATTTCACACCTTTTCCTTTGTAAGGCTCTGGCGGACGATATGCCCTAATTTTTGCAGCTACCTGGCCAACTTGTTGCTTATTTGAACCAGAAACTACAAGCTGTGTTGGTTTAGGACAAGTAATATTTATACCTTGAGGGATATCATAAACCACATCATGACTAAAACCCAAAGACAAGTTAAGCTTATCTCCTTGAACATTTGCACGATAACCCACACCATTAATTTCCATATTAATGGTAAATCCTTCACTAACACCTTTAACAATGTTTGCAATATTAGCTCTTTGTGTACCCCACATGACCAAAGATTCTTTTTTATCAGAAGTAGGCTTAACCGAAACAACACCATCTTTAACATCTACCACAGTATTAATAGCATCATACTTAGTAGACTCACTTCCAAGTTTCCCATTAGCCAGAATTTCACTAGCATTAATTTGCAGTGTTACACCTTCTGGTAATGAAATTTTTTTTACTCCAACGCGTGACATATTATGATCCTATAAACTACTAACTAATAAATCTCAAACAAAACTTCGCCGCCAACTTTTTGCGAGCGCGCTTCATCATCTGTGATAACGCCCTTGGAAGTTGACATAACTGCATAACCCAAACCATTAAAAACGGGCTTTAACTCTTGAGCTGATTTATAAATACGGCAACCAGGCTTAGAAACGCGCTTTAGAGATTTAATTGTTGGCTCACCATTAAAGTACTTAAGCGTCACAACTAGATCAGAAATCCCTGCACGAATCTCCTTAGTATCAAAACTTTCAATAAAACCCTTGTTTTGAAGGACCTTTAAAATATCTTCATTCACCCTTGAGTGACGACAAGAAACTTTACCGTGTTTTCTTACTTGTGCATTTCTAATGCGTGTAAGCATATCAGAAATAGGATCAGACAGTGACATATATATTCCTTAAAATTACCAACTTGATTTTGTCATACCAGGGACTTGTCCCTCTGATGAAAGCTGACGAAGAGCTATCCGAGACAGCCCTAGTTTTCTGTAGTACCCGCGCGCACGCCCCGTCAATTCACAACGATTACGAATACGAATGCGGGCACCATTACGAGGCAACTTAGAAAGTTTAATAGTCGCTTTAAACCTTTCATCAGGAGCCAAACTACGATTCATTACAATATCTTTAAGAGCAGCTCTTTTAGACTCATCTCTTGCAACGAGTTTTTTTCGATTAAGATTCTTTTGGATAGAACTAACTTTTGCCATAATACTACCTTTTAACTTTTAACAAACGGCATTCCAAAGAAGCGTAAAAGCTCTCTTGCCTCATCATCAGTTTTTGCCGTTGTAACAATGTTGATATCCATACCACGGATCTCATCAATCTTGTCATAATCAATTTCAACAAATACAATTTGCTCTTTAAGACCCATGCTGTAATTACCACGGCCATCAAATGACTTGGGAGAAACACCTCTAAAGTCTCTAACACGCGGCAGAGCAATGGTAATCAACCGATCTAAAAATTCATACATTTGCGCTTTTCGCAATGTTACTTTCGCGCCAATTTTCATACCGTCACGGATCTTAAATCCAGCAATTGAGTTCTTAGCTAGTGTTTCAACCGGTTTTTGACCAGCAATAGCAGCAAGATCAGATAGCGCAGCCGTAACCTTTTTAGAATCTCTAGACCCCTCACCAACACCCATGTTGAGCGTTATCTTTTCAATGCGAGGGACTTCCATAGGGTTAGCATAGCTAAACTTTTCCTGCATTAGCTGCTTAATTTTTGACTCATATATGCTTTGTAGGCGTGTCATTTTACTTCTCGTCTATTTTTTGCTTAGATTTTTTAGCAACTCTAACTTTTTTTCCATTCTCAACAATAACGCCAACACGTGTTGGTTTCTTGGTCTTGGGATCAAGGAGGTTAACATTAGAAATGTGTATAGAACCTTCTTTTTCAATCAAACCACCAGGACTACCTTGCGACGGCTTCTGGTGCTTTTTTTGAATATTAATTCCTTTAACAATCACACGATGCTTCGCACGATCAATTGATTGCACTTCTCCAGTTTTACCCTTATCTTTTCCAACAGTAACGAAGACAGTGTCGCCGGATTTTATGTTAAATTTAATAGCCATAATTACAGAACCTCAGGAGCTAGAGAGATAATTTTCATATATTTTTTTTGACGAAGTTCACGGGTAACCGGACCAAAAATACGAGTCCCAATTGGCTCTCCCTGAGCATTAATTAATACAGCAGCGTTTGAATCAAATTTAATCTGACTGCCGTCGGCTCGACGAATCCCATAAGCAGTTCTAACAATAACAGCCTTGTGGATAGATCCCTTTTTAACCCTGGATCTTGGAATAGCTTCCTTAACTGAAACAACGATCACATCGCCAATCCCAGCCTCCATGTGATGGGAGCCACCTAAAACCTTAATACATTGAACAGACTTGGCGCCCGAGTTGTCGGCAACCTGCAGTCTTGTTTGCATTTGAACCATTATTGCACCTTATCCTTGAGTTTTATCTGTCAAGACACACCATGTCTTAGACTTCGAAATGGGCTTGCTCTCAATTATCCGAACAGAGTCTCCAACCTTACCTTCATTCAACGGGTCATGAACCGCATATTTTTTAGAACGGGTAATGTATTTTTTGTATAGCGGGTGCATAAAGCGACGAACGACTTTAACAGTTAATGTTTTGTCACATTTGTCACTAACAACAACACCTGATAAAACTCTTTTGGGCATTTTAAACCTTATTTCTTAGCAGTTAACTGACCTAGTGCGAGCCGAGCACGCGCTACATCTTTTCTGATTTCACGAAAGCGACTTGTGTTCGTAACATGACCACCAGCTTTTTGAAAGCGCAATTTAAAAAGCTCTTCTTTACTTTTCAGAATAAGCTTTCTTAGCTCTTTCTCGCTTAACTTAGATATTTCTTTCATCAACATAATTCAAGACCTAATTTTAGACAAATCTCTTAACAAATTTACATTTTATTGGTAATTTCTGAGCCGCAAGATCAAAAGCTTCACGAGCAACTTCTTCAGAAACACCATCAATTTCAAACATGATTCTTCCAGGTTTAACACGAGCAGCCCAATACTCAACGGATCCTTTACCTTTACCCTGACGAACTTCTGCAGGCTTTTGCGATACGGGCAAATCAGGAAAAATTGTAATCCACACACGACCAGCCCTTTTCATATGGCGATTGATCGCACGTCGACAAGCTTCAATTTGTCTAGATGTGATTCTTTCCGGAGTTACAGCTTTCAAACCAAATTGACCAAAAGCCAAATCAAAACCACCCTTGGCTTCGCCGTGAATACGACCTTTAAAAGCTTTTCTAAATTTTGTTTTCTTTGGACTTAACATTTTAAAACCTAAATTTAATTACTACGATTGCGCCTGCAATGACTGAGACTGAGAGTCATTTGCCTGCGAAAGCATTTTACTTTCACCTTTGTAAATCCACACCTTAACACCACAAACTCCATAGGTTGTGTGCGCGGATGCAGTACCATAATCTATATCAGCCCTCAATGTGTGCAGCGGCACACGTCCTTCACGATACCACTCCATCCGCGCGATCTCAGCGCCACCTAAACGACCTGAAACATTCACACGAATACCTTCGGCACCTGCACGCATGGCTGATTGAACAATCTTTTTCATTGCACGACGGAAAGACACTCGGCGCTCAAGCTGACCAGCAATGTTTTCAGCAGCCAATTTTGCATTAACATCTGGCTTACGCTCTTCTTGTATGTTAAGCGAAACTTCAGCACCAATCAGCTTCTCAAGACTCTTTTTTAAAGCATCAATATCAGCACCTTTTTTACCAATCAAAATTCCCGGGCGACCAGCATGAATAGTAATGTTTGGTTTCTTAGCAGGCCTCTCAACAACCACACGGCATATTTGCGCTGCTTTATAATTTTTAAATATATATTTCCTTAGCAAAAGATCTTGCTTAAGTTGCTTGGCATAGTCTTTATCGGCAAACCAAACAGAGTCCCAAGATTTTGTATACCCAAGACGCAAACCAGTTGGATTAACTTTTTGTCCCATTAGGCCACCTCACCATTTTCAGAAAATTCTTCAACAACTATTCTTAAGCGGCTAAAAGGCTTGTGAATAGGAGATGCACGCCCCCTTGCTCGAGGCATAAAACGCTTCATTACCATAGCCTTACCAACAGACGACTCAACAACCTTAAGCGCATCAATATCAAGGTTGTGATTGTTTTCAGCATTGGCGATCGCCGACAACAAAGTTTTACGAACATCTTTCGCAACACCTTTAGGGGATAGCTCAAGCAACTGAACAGCTTTGTGAACCGGCAAACCACGAATTTGCGCAGCCACGAGATTAAGTTTACGGGGAGATGAACGAATCATCTTATTAACGGCTAAAACTTGCTTAGATGTGAGAGACATAACCATTAACCTCTTTTCGCTTTCTTATCAACGCCATGACCGTGATAGGTGCGCGTTACAGAAAATTCACCAAATTTGTGCCCGATCATATTTTCAGTAACCAAAACTGGAACAAATTTCTTACCATTATGAACACCAAACGTTAACCCAACAAAATTAGGAAGAATAGTCGAGCGACGAGACCAAGTCTTAATAACATCATTACGACCAGATTCACGAACTTTTTCTGCCTTTTTAAGAAGGTAGTGGTCAATAAAAGGACCTTTCCAAACTGAACGCGCCAAACTTATCTCCTTGACTTACTACGTGATACAATCATCTTGCTTGATGATTTTTTCTTATTACGGGTCTTCATACCTTTCGTAGACTTACCCCAAGGCGTAACAGGGTGTCTACCACCAGATGTACGACCTTCACCACCACCATGGGGATGGTCAACGGGGTTCATCACAACACCACGAACATGTGGACGACGACCCAACCAGCGCGAACGACCCGCTTTACCCAAATTTGTATTTTTCTTATCAGGATTCGAAACAACCCCGATAACAGCCCAGCACTGCAGCGGAACCATCCGCAGCTCACCTGAACTTAAACGAAGCAGCGCTTTACCTAGATCACGGCCAACATACTGAGCATAAGTACCAGCTGAACGCGCAATCTGAGCACCTTTCAAAGGCTTAAGCTCAAT
This sequence comes from Holosporaceae bacterium UBA7879, assembly GCA_002500565.1. Lineage (GTDB taxonomy): Bacteria > Pseudomonadota > Alphaproteobacteria > UBA7879 > UBA7879 > UBA7879. Next base: position 8,023 of record DLRV01000017.1, on the reverse strand, counting down.
ATTGTGTATAATTGTTCCAATAGGAATACGACTTAATGGCAGAGCATTTCCGACTTTAATGTCAGCATCCTCACTTGCAATAACCTTATCACCAACAGAAAGACGCTGTGGCGCAATAATGTATTTTTTAACATCATTACCATAATCAATCAGTGCGATATGCGCTGTACGATTAGGATCATACTCAATACGCTCAACAGTCCCCTCTAAAGAAGTTGTATGGCGCTTAAAGTCTATAATTCTATATAGAACCTTATGACCACCACCACGATGACGCACAGTCATGCGCCCACGGTTGTTTCGACCACCTGATTTTTTCAATCCCTCAACGAGAGGTTTATGAGGGCGCCCTGCCCACAAATCAGAACGATCAATCGTCACCAGCTGACGGGTAGAAGGAGTTATTGGATTGTATGTTTTTAATGCCATCTTAATTACCTGCCGTCATATCAATTGTTTGACCAGACTTAAGCGTAACGTATGCCTTTTTAAAATCAGAACGAAACGCTTTACGTCCGCGAAATCTCTTTGTTTTACCTTTTTGCAAAACTGTATTCACGCTTTCGACGGTCACATTAAAAGCTTTCTCAACAGCCTTCTTGATCTGCCCTTTATTTGAATCCCGAGCCACAACAAAGGCATACTGATTAAAAGCAGCTTGCTGGGTGGTTTTTTCAGTTACCAAAGGACGCAAAAGTATATCAAACTTTTTTTCGTCGGATAGCATGTGCTTTGATGTAAAATCTCTCATTTTTCTATCCTAATTCGCATTCATAAGTCGAGCCGCGATAAGATCAACAGCTTCCTTTGTTATAACAGCCTGATCACGCTTCAGTAGGCTATATACATTTAAACCTTCAACAGGCAAAATCTCTAGCTCAAAAAGATTCGAGGAAGCCCTAGCAAAATTCTCATTTACCATATTTCCATCAACAAACAGAGCAGAATTCAAATCATGCGCGGACAAGAAACCCTTGAGGGTTTTTGTTTTACAATCAGAGATTGAAAGCGACTCAACAACTTTTAACTTTCCTTGGCGCAGTTTTTCAGAAAGCGCAACAGCTAAACCTAAACGCCTTACTTTTTTTGGAAGGTCATGCGAATGATCACGCGTAACAGGCCCAAAAACCACGGCCCCACCTCTATGCTGCGGCGCACGAATAGTTCCTTGACGCGCACGCCCCGTACCTTTTTGCCTAAATGGCTTACGAGTAGAACCCTGAACCATGGAAATAGTTCTCGTTTGGTGGTTACCCGAACGACGCTTAGCTAACTGCCAACGCACAACGCGCTGAAGGATATCTTCTCTTAACTCAACACCAAAAATAGCACCGGGCAAAGAAATGTCAGAAACTTTTTTACCGGCCAAATCCAAAAGGCTAACCTTTATATCTTTTGGAACAACTTTAACAGTAGGGGATTTTTTTTCAGCAACTGACATCACAAAACCTTCTTAGATGGAGATGCTTTTTTAATAGCATCTGTCACACGCACAATTGAACCTTTATGACCTGGAACGGCGCCTTTAACAAACAAAACCCCAGCCTCGTCATCAGACTTTACAACCTTTAGACTTTGGACCGTTACACGCTCCGCACCCATACGACCGGCCATTTTCTTACCTTTAAAGACTTTACCAGGATCCTGACATTGCCCAGTTGAACCATGAGAACGGTGGGCAATCGAAACACCATGACTCGCACGCAAACCAGCAAAGTTCCAACGCTTCATAGCACCAGCAAAACCTTTACCTATAGATGTAGCGCAAACATCAATGAATTGACCATTTTCAAAGTGGCTTGGCTTTAATTCTGACCCAACTTCCAGAGCAGACTCTTCATCAACACGAAATTCAGCAACCACCTCACAAGGTTCTTGCTTAATCTTTGCATACCAACCCTTGAGTGGCTTATTGACACGCGATGCTTTCTTGGAACCAAAACCAACCTGGACAGCACTGTAACCATTTTTTTCTTTTGTGGCAGAACCTAGAACGCGACTAGAAACCTGCAATACCGTCACAGGAACCATTTCACCAGAATCAGCAAAGATCTGAGTCATGCCTAATTTTTTTGCAAGTAATCCTGTTCTCATTTCTTTCACCACTAAAGTTTAATCTCAATATCAACACCTGAAGCCAACTCAAGCTTCATAAGCGCATCAACTGTTTGCGGCGTCCACTCAACGATATCGATCATACGTTTATGTGTACGCATTTCAAATTGCTCACGTGACTTTTTGTCAATGTGTGGAGACCGGTTAACAGTATACTTACTTATACGTGTTGGGAGAGGAATAGGCCCTCTTATTACCCCACCAGTACGTTTGGCAGTATGAACAATTTCTTTCGTAGACTGATCAAGTATACGACTGTCAAAGGCCTTGAGCCTAATTCTAATTATTTGGTCTTCCATCACACTTACTTTTCAATAAACTAAATTCTTGTGGTGTTATAGCTAAGGAGAATTGACTTTGCAAGCGCTTATTTGTTTTTTTTGACCATAGATATTTTATTGTTTTTTATTGCTTTTCATGTCTTAGATACCTTGATTGCTCTTTGAGTGTTTTTCTTCTTGTAAGATGTGGTCTTTTCTATTAGAAAGGCTGCATGGTTTCGGGGCGTAGCGCAGCCTGGTAGCGCGCCTGGTTTGGGTCCAGGAGGTCGGAGGTTCGAATCCTCTCGCCCCGACCATTTTCTAAATTTTTTAATTTCTTAATTATTCAACTCTCTCAAGTCAGATTGGCAACAAACGCTTGGCCTAGCTGAAAAAAAAGCTTACCGTAAACTTATAAGTAAAGGATATCGCCATGAATATTTTGAAACAGTTTGGACTCGGAGCTTTATTTCTTGAAGATCAAAAAATGAAGCCACAGGTCATTGCCTCTTGTATATCAATGTATACCGCTCTTCTTGTTTTTTCAGCTTCTGCCGTCACTTTACAAAAAGAAATTTTGACAAAGTACAATGATTTAACACCTTGGTTTTTTTTAATTATGATTGGCTCTGGATTTTCATTTGTTATTAATATGGCTTTGCCACAAATCCTATCTGAATTTAGCGGAACCAGAGTACTTTCATCCCTAGCTTTTTTGGGCTTCGTCATTTTCTTTTTTCATTTTTCCCTCAATAATTTCACCTCTCTTTTTGTTGCAACATTAATCATTTTCATATTGAACTTGCTAACGCAAGCAACCGGCGTGACAGTCGTTAATCAACTTGTCAAAGATAGTTATCTAGCAAGATTTCTGGGATTTAATGCGTTTGCATCTAATATTGCTTTAGCCCTCGGCCCATTTCTTAGTTATTATTTGGTGCCTTATTACTCTTCCACTCTAAATTTTGCTTTTTTAGCCGCCTTTGGAATAGTGTCTGTAATAACGTTCAGAGTTAAAAACCCCCTGAAGAAAGAAACCGTTCCCCTTGCGCCTAGAAAATTTAGCCTCAAAGAAACTTTTTCATCTTTTGCTGTTTTCAAGAGGAATAAAGTTTTTTTCATTATGATCATGGCGTCATGCGTAAATATGTCAAGTCTTGGAAATTTATTGTTTTTTTGGGGCCCAGACTATGGAATGACAGCTGACTCAGGAAAAATTTTACAAACATTCTTTTTTGTTGGCGCAACATTTTTCACTCTTCCTTTTGGCTTTATGGCAGACAGGTTTAATCTAACAAAAATTTTTACACTGGTATTGTCTATGTACTCCCTCTGTTACATCGTTCTCGGCTTCAACTATGTTTTTGGTTACATTGATTACATAGCTCTTTTTCTAATCGGTGGATGCGCTGGTTCTGGTGTTATTCTCAATAATAGTTTTATTGGTAAACACCTTAGAAACAGTGTTGCCAAATCAACCTCAGCTTTTTATGTAAGTTGGATCCTCTGTTCGATTGTGATGACATATGTTGGATCTGAAATCATAGAAAAATTCGGCGCTATCAACCTTAATAGATGCCTTGCCATTTTCAATTTGGTTATGCTGGTATTATTTTTATTCTTTGCACGTAAGGATGAATATTTAAAAAATAACGTTTCAACCACACAGTCTAAATAGCCTTTTTATGTCCGAACTTCTCTAGATTCGCTCAGAAATTTGTCCCATATGCCTTTTATAAAATTTGCTATATATTTCCCTTGGGTTGTTTGGTCTCTACCATGTGGCTTAACCATGGTTGCGCCACTAACATTCTGATGACTTCCCCGTTGTCTGGGATTCAAAACTTCTTGCATAGCCGCTCTCAGTTCACCCGATTCCCTCATCACAGAATTCACTATTTTTCGAAAATCTCTATACTTTACTCTTTGACCTTCTAAATCTCTTAACCGCTCTTCAACATCACTTTCCAATTCAACTGCTGCAGTTGCACCCGCACTGGCCACTGCTGCCTCAACGCTCCCTCTAGCAGGCTTCCCCCCCCTCTTTTTTTATGTTGCCCACCTCGGGATCTGGTGTTGTGCTTTTTATTTTTTTTCTCAGAAGCTTGTCTACGTTTCATATCCTTCTCTGGGTTAGCCGTGCTGATAATATTTTCTAAAAGTTGCCTTCTTCTCTCTTCCACCGCAGAGAGTATATTTTCTTTATCTATTTGAAATTGCGCCTTCTGACTTTCAGAGATTTCTGGAACATCCAAGTCAGCTGACTGGTCCTCTTCATATAATGACCTATACTCAATAGCTGGCAGATCAAGAATTTCAATCAGAGGCAAAATCATATCTCGACGCTGATAGTCAATTGCATTAATTTCTTCAATCATGCACTCAATAAACTGATCTATGAATTCTTCATCTGACTGAGGGAAATAAACAATAGCAGCCTGACCATCTTCAACCTCGGGCAACCTTTTGTGTAAAAGGCTACTATCATGTATCAAGATAGCTGAGTCAGGTTCTGCGTGTAAACTCTTATAAAATTCTATACCCTCATCAAAATTTGTTGCTGAAAATGATTGCTTGCTAACAATTTTAACATTTTTACCGTTAGGCTTTGGTGGAATAAGATCAATACGTACACCGGTATAGGTTTCGTTAGCTCTCCTTAAAAAAAGAGCTGGGCCCGCGATGATATTGCCTTCTCCATTTGTTACTATATTTAAAAAAGGCATTTCACTATATCTGATACCTGTTTGGCTTAAGACACCTTTTTCACTAACAAAAGGAACAATACCGTGATCATCCCAAAAATAAGTTAGGTGAAAATTTGCTGATTGCCAGTCCTCAGTTTGAACCACGCCGATCGGATGACATAAAGTAATATTTTTTTGATAATGAAGATGGCTCAAAAGACCCATAATCATTTTTTGAAAAACAAGGAATGATGCACCAAAACTATAGGTCTGATCATCAATGATAATAGAGATACGTTGTATATCTTCTAACTGATGATCAATTTGATACGTTTTTTGCAAGAGGTATAAAATCCTATCATATCCATGCGCACAACATGTGATTAAAGAAACAAGATTAGGGGTGGTCTCTTTCAAACCAATAGGCGGATATTGAATGCTATTCAGCTTTTTCCCTTGAAAATAAGTTTTATAGGTATCCAATAATGACTGCGGGTTTAATACATAATTTTGTGCGCGTAAATAGCTTTCATAACGAGCATCTTGCCTTTTGATATCTGGTAAAAATAAATCTAAGTTTTGAAAAGGAATAATAAAGTTTCTCTCATCTTCCTCTGATATTTTTAACCCGTCTTTCAAAGGAAAGGAGAAAGTCGCAGACACATTAAATAGAGAGACAAATAAAATAATCTGCATATAAAAAAAGAATTTTTTCTTTAGAAAACACATTTAAAACTCCATGATACAATCGTCATTACTCAAAGCATTAGGGAATATAACCCAAAAAGTCATTAATCTAAATGTTTAGAAAAAAATCTCAGCCTTGTTTGACTCAAATTTACAAAACTAAAAAAAACAACTAAAACAGCAACAATACCTATTAAGCCAAATTTTTCTTCTTAATTTTTTAGCTGCTGATTCAAACCCATAACTTTCAGACTTTAAATCGTCCTCACCAATTAATTTGTTAATACGCTCACTCTGCTCTAATATTTTACCTAAAGCATTTACTAAGTATGGCTCTAAAAGCCTTTGATTAATACCGGTATTTATTGAGCACGCATCTATATTGTCGCAGATAAATGAAACTTGGTTTGGACAAAGATTATATTGCTCATTTGAATTTATCACCTGGGCTCTTCCATGCACTGGTTGCGCTGTAATACTTTCTAATTCATCATTCTCTCCAGAATAACCATTGCGAATACAATAATTATAAACTGCTGCTCTTTGTTCTAGGGTTAGCTGGGCATTTCCTCCTCTTAAAGCTCTGTCGTCATCTCCTATTAATGGATCAGTTTCATTATTCATTGCATAACATTCTATAGTTAGAAGCATAATCAGTAAGACTAAATTTTTCATAAAAAACTCGTTAAATTAACTTAAGATTATCAAAATCATAAAAAAGAACGATTGTAAATTTTAAAATACAAATCACTTCTAATAAAACAATATGTTAAATATTTCTACCTTTTAACCATTACAACTTCAGCAGAACAAATTTCATTATTGGGGGCTTCCCCTTCTTTAAAATGCATTGATTGGAGAAAATATCCACCCTTTTGAACATGAACTAATTCGTCATCAAACAAACCAACAAGCATCTCCCATCTGTAAAAAACCTGAACAGTTGCATTATAAATTATTGGCAGTGCAATACCATGTTTAAAAAATGCTGTTTCATTAAGTTTTTCCGTTAATTTCTCAATAACCACTTCTTTTTGATTCCCTGTTATCGTCTTTCTGGCCTCTACCAAAAACTGATTCATCAAAGGTTCACAAAATGTTTGTGCCTTCACCTGCATAGGACTCTCTTCTGATATTTCTTTTAAATAAGGCTCATAGTAAGATAATAAAGAAAACATTCGCATTGAAGGTACTCCCATATCAAAACGATGACGGAAAAAACTAGAATAGCCTTGCTTAAACTCTGTTAGAATTCTTTCACCTTCTGGCGTATCCATTAACTCCGAGACCAACAAACTGGACTGTATCGTATGCGCCGTAAGATTTATTAAGGCACCTGAAGCAGAAACTTCTTGAATTCCAGAGATAAAAGCCAGCACATCTGCTTTGCCAAGTAAATGTAATATATTTCTGGCAATAATTATGTTGTAATTCCCTTTATTTGACTCAGCTTCTTTTTGACTTAACCGGACACAGTCTCCCCTTTTAAAATAAGCTTTGGTTGCTTGTTGTAAAGTAAGAGGAAAAGAATTATATCGTGCAACTGCTCTTTCTAACAAATTCTTGTCTAAGTCATTGAGCATAACAGATCTAGCACCAGCCAAGACGAACAGGAGAGACAATTCGCCGCAGGCACAGCCAAATTCAATAACATTTGCACCTTTAACATTCTTCAACATTAAATCCAATGTCTCTGGCGCAATAGGATACTTTATACGCCCCACAGCAAAATCACCATCGGTATCAGGCAAGGGCCCATAGGCATTTCTTCCGCAAACCTCATCTAAGATTTCATGAGCATTTGATTTATACTCATCTGGAAAATAGGTGAGTAAATCGTCTTTGTTCACAGACAGCAATGTCAAAGAAACCATCCAAATAATAAAGAAAAGAGCTGAATTTCTCATAAATAACTAAATCTATTCAACTAAGATATTAATCGAACAACTAAAAAGAGAGGGTTTAATAATTAGCCAAAAAACAAGGGAAAGGCGAATTTATTTTTAGAAAAAGTTACCATTAAAAAACCAAGAAGGGAAAAGGTAGTAGGATAGAAGGTTTGCAGGCCTTAAGAGTAAAAAGCTAATAATAGCATTTACCTGCAAATATAATTTTTGGAGCTACATAAACCATAGGCTTATTTTTATACTGACAATAAATTGCTAGCAGTAACATCCTTAGAAAGGAGGTGATCCAGCCGCAGGTTCCCCTACGGCTACCTTGTTACGACTTCACCCCAGTCATTACCCCCACCTTCGACGTCCTCCTCCACAA
>DLRV01000018.1 GCA_002500565.1 Holosporaceae bacterium UBA7879 | reverse complement strand
GCATTATCTGGTACAGCCCCAAAATAACTGTATAGGACCTCTACTCCCTTTTGGGTCAATAGCAACCCAGTTATTGTTATGACTTAAAATATTATCCAAATGTAGATCTCCATGCAGAACAAATGTTTCAGCCGTAGCATCCAAGAGGTTCTGACGCAGTTTTTCACCTTTTGAAAGCAGGTCTGAAGGCAAATCATTTTCATCAACTTCATAATTTCTCCACAAAAGGCTTCACTTGCTGCCGGCTCTGTACGCCAGAGATTAAGCCGTTTGGACACAAATCATGACCTGCAGAAGTAAGTGCTGAAAGTATTCCAAATGAATGGGTGGTCTCCTGAATTGATCGTAATTCGGTTGAGGCGCTATAGCTATGCAGAAGGAATTCAACCCATCAGTTATGAAAGCATCTATAACTGGATTTATTGATAAATAGCTTTTATAACCACTCAACATACCCATCATCCGCATTTTACCGCGTAGATGATGAATAATTTCCTTTACTTTTCGTTTGCGGATTCTGTTTCAGCAGCCCGGGCTGAGTCTCCTGATTCTGGTTGCGCTTCTGTAGCGTTTTCTAGTGGAAGTTTTTGAAGCTCCGACTTCGCCTCTACTGCTTGTGTATAGTTCTGAGGGATGCCTGTTCCATGGGCAAAACAAACACCCAAATTAGTTTGCCCTTTAGGATCGCCTTGAGCTGCAGCTTTTTTAAACCATTCAACAGCCTTAGTTAAGTCTTTTTCAACACCACCAATACCATTGGCAAAATAAAAACCCAAACCAGATTGCGCTTTAGGATGGCCTTGAGCTGCAGCTTTTCTAAACCATTCTACTGCTTGTGTGTGGTCTTGAGGAACGCCCTTACCCTTCATATAGTAATCACCCAAATTAGATTGCGCGTCAAGATCTCCCTGGTCTGCAGCTTTGCGATACCATTCAACAGCTTGAGCGAAATTCTCATCGTTTTCATACAACAAACCCAAATTAAACTGCGCAAAAATATACCCTTGATCGGCGGCTTTACGGTACCATGCTTCAGCTTCTTTGAGGTTCTGAGCAACACCCTGACCCTTTTCATAACAAAAACCCAAATTATTTTGCGCCTCAGGATCGTCTTGCTCGGCGGCTTTACGGTACCATGCTACGGCTTGAACATAATCCTGAGCAACACCCTGACCCTTTTCATAACAAAAACCCAAATTATTTTGCGCCCTAGCAAGCCCTTGATCGGCGGCCTTACGGTACCATTTTACGGCTTGTACATAGTCATGCGGCACGTGCTTTCCGTAGAATTTTGTGGCATAACAACGACCCAAAGCTTCTTGCGCACCAGGATGACCTTGCTTGGCAGCTTTCTCAAAGTAGTCAAATGCTAGTAATGTGGATACTGCAGGAAAACCTGTCTTCCGTTTTTCATGGAGAAGACCTATAATATATTGCGCTTCAGGATCCCCTTCTTTAGCCGCCGAATAAAACCATTTTCCTGCTATAATTTCGTTCTTAGGAACACCCTGACCCCATTGATAACAATAACCCAAATTAATTTGCGCGCTAGTAATCCCTCGAGCTGCGGCTTCTCTATACCATTTTACTGCTTCTTTGTAGTCCTGAGAGACGCCCTCACCATTATCATAACAAACACCCAAATTAAATTGCGCTTTAGCATGGCCTTGTTTTGCAGATTTTTGAAACCATTGTGCTGCTATTTTGTGGTTCTGACTGACGCCCTTTCCACTGTCATAACAAAGACCCAAATTATATTGCGCTTCAGAATGGCCTTGTTTTGCTGCTTTTCTAAAACATTGTGCTGCTATTTTGTAGTTCTGACTGACGCCCTTTCCACTTTTATAACAAAGACCCAAATCATATTGCGCTTCAGGATTCCCCTCCTCAGCATTTTTCTTAAATTTTGTAACTTCTGCACTCGTTTCTCCACCAGCGACGCCCCTCCTTGTGCTAGCAAGACGCACAGAGGTTTGCTCTTCACTACTTCTTTCTGCTACTGCTCCAGGGGCTGCAGCTGCTGCCCTCGCTCTTTTAGCTGGAGGCTCCTCTTCATCACTTTCAATTGAATGCCCAGCAAAAGCCGATAGGGCAAAAATAACGCTAAAAATTTGATATGTCTTTTTCATTTTTACTTTTTCTTTTTTTAAAGCATATATTAACTAAATTTGGTTTTTCAATACCTGTTAACAATGTATTCATAGCAATGCTATGTAATTCCTTCTGCATCCCTACTTTCAAGCAGACTCGCCATAGGTCTTGGATGTTGCTTTTGCAACATAGTTCCAGGTCATATTGTTAACAGGTTCAATATTTTCTAAAGCCCACTGTTGCTTTAAGGCTTCAATATTAGAGCCCAAAGATTCCAACCATTTGGTTGCTTTTTTCTCATCTAACTTAAGTAAATTTTTTCTTAAGGTGCTTGTCATTTTCCTAGTAGATTAAGCAAAGGATCGACAAGATTGGTCATAGAGTTCAATGTTTTTTTTGAATATGTTTCTAATATAGGCTTGCCTTCATATAATTTAGCATAATGATGTTTCACAAGTTGATTTATCAGTGAGCTAAGTTTATTACTGCTTTTTTTAGAGGGCAAATCATAGATAAATAAAGGTTTTGAGAGACTTGCAAACTCGCTCATCATTGAGACCGAATCAGCTGTAACAAAAAGCTTATCGCTTTGCTTTAAGATATCTAAGTAAGGGTTTGGCCCCTCACCTGTCCAAATATAATGCTTATCGTCGAGCTGATTTGACAATTGATCTATAAGGGTTTGCGGCGTGCGTCTTGAGGGGCTGATCAGTAATTGATGGTTTTCTGAAAGTTTTAATAGGTACTTCATAATTGTGTTGATAACAAGTTGATCAAAAACAAAATGCTTACTTGGACCACCTAAGAAAACACCAAGAATTTCAACACTTTCAGGCACAGGTGGGAATTTGAGCTGAGGTTCATATGCATTAAGTGCTTCATCAGACAAATTATGCAAGGTACCTAAACACTTAATAACATTAGGGCCGGAAAGTTGATCATGATCTGGACAAATCACAGCGTCAAAGTTCTTAGGATCAACTTTTGGATCCATGATATGAATTGATTTCATAGGTTTGTTGCGGATTTGAGCGAAATTTTTTAAGTACATACCTGCATAAACAGTTGAACGGCCAGATGTGATAATATAGTTTGGAGAGTTTTTTAGGAGATCGTTTAAGTCTATGGACTTGTATGCATATCGGCCAAAAAACCATAATTTTGCTGGTAGATATAACCATGGAAACTTGGGTTTAAGCGTTACTTCAATACTTTCTAATTTTAGAGCCTCTGCAAGGGCACGGCAGGGCTTTACAGTTCCAACGCGACCATTTGTTAAGATGAGGCACGTTTTTTTTTGAGTCACTTAGATGAATTCAACTTTCAAAACTTCATAAAATTTTGTGCCACTTGGGGTTTTGACTTCAATGCTATCACCAACTGACTTACCAACTAGTGCCCGTGAAAGTGGCGCTTGGATCGATAATTTGCCATTTTTGATATCAGATTCTTCCTCACCAACAATTTGATACACGATTTCTTCATCTGTATCTTCATCAACAATGGTTACTGTTGCCCCAAAAACAACTTTATCTCCTGAAAGGCTAGCAACATCAACAACCTCTGCACGGCCAATTTTTGCCTCCAAATCCCTGATGCGCGCCTCAATATAGCCTTGCTTTTCACGCGCTGCATGATACTCAGCGTTTTCAGATAAATCACCGTGCGCGCGGGCTTCTTGAATGGCCTCAATAATGAGGGGCCTTTCTGTGCCTTTGAGGTTGTCGAGTTCAGCTTTAATGGCTATAAGGCCCTGCTTTGTAATTGGTATTTTTTTCATGTCACAACTTTACATTAAGAGTTGAATATAAAAAATAATATGTTTACAAGCAACCAAATCCTATATTTATAACATTTTGCATTGGCAGAATAATTAAAACGAATTACAATAAAATTGTTATATATGGAGAAAACATGTCTTACAAATCTCTCAAGTTTCTAACCCTTTCTATTGCTATTTTCGCCCTTGTTGGTTGTGATGGCAAATTTTCTTGCTCAGAAAAAGATACTAAATCTCTTATCGCAAAAGTAAACGAGCTACTCAGAAAAGATCTGGGTGTTGAAAATGATGTTTTTAATGATTCAATTATTTCAATTGAAAAAGGGTATATTGCCATCAAAGAGAACCACCTGGATGATCAAACGGCTGAAAAATTTATCCAATATCGAGCAAGTATGCATAAAAATGAAGAGTCTAAACAAAGATATTTGGAACGCTGGAAAACAAAAAGGCCCTCTACTTCAACAATATTAGAGGCTAGTTTGAAAATGTTACAAAAATCTAGTGGTGTTCCACTTTCATGTTCTTTTGTTAAAGTTAAATCCCCCACCACAGGTAAAGGCATGAAAGTTATTTCACTAATTTAAAGTTACTCTGTTAGACTTTTTGGGATTTTGATTTGCATAAATTTTGGTATCGAGTGCCCGAAGCCAACTACTTCCTCTTCAGGTTGGGCTGTTAAGCGGTTTTTGTTAGCTTTTGAACTTTCTTTGTTTTGATCAGCAGGCAATGACATATCAATAAAGTTCAAAGTGTCCGGCAATACCCTTCTTCCCTTTTCTTGCTCTTTTGCAGTTATAAATGTCCATGCTTGACCAGCCACACCCGCGCGACCTGTTCGGCCAATGCGATGAACATATTCATCAGAGCTTTTGGGGAAGTCATAATTGATAACATGCGGCAAGCCATCAATATCAATACCACGTGCAGCAATGTCACTGGCAATTAAAAAGTTTACTTCGCCTTTTTTAAAAGCCTCTAGATATTCAAGTCTTTTACTTTGATGAACGTCACCATGAAAACCATAAACCTTATAGCCGTGGTGTCGCATCGACTTTTCCAAAACATCAACATCAACCTTGCGGTTGCAGAATATAATTGCCTGTGTAATTTTCTTGACCACAATTAAATTCCGCAACATTTGGCGCTTTAATGAATCAGACTTGAGGGCATCACCCTCTATTTTAATAAAGCACTGATTGATTTTTTGATTCGTTTTTTCGGCTGGTTTAATTTTAACCACTGTTGGATTTGTAAGAATTTCCTCAGCGCATTTTTGTATGCTTGGCACCATAGTTGCTGACAAAAACAAAGCCTGTTTTTGCTTGGGAAGTAGTTTGTTGATTTGATGCATGTCGGCAAGAAACCCCATATCAAGCATGCGATCAGCTTCATCAATGACTAAAAATTTAATATTTGCTAGAAGGATTTTTCCTTTTTCATAAAAATCAAGAAACCGTCCAGGCGTTGCAATGATCACATCTGGGCCACTAGCAAGTGATTTTAGTTGGTTCTTTTGCGCCATACCGCCTATGAGCGTTGCAGTGCGGATATGATATTGATGGCCATATTTTTTAAAACTTTCGGTCACTTGTTCTGCAAGCTCACGCGTTGGCACAAGAATAAGGCAACTTGGCATGTTTGCACGCCTACGGCTGTTATTAATCAAATCAATAAGCGGGAGAGCATAAGCAGCTGTTTTACCTGTCCCTGTCTGAGCAATCCCCAAAACATCCTGTCCTTGAAAGATCTTTGGTATCAATTCTGATTGAATTGGTGTTGGCGTTGTATAACCAACAGTCTCAAGATTTTTAAGGAGATCATTGCTGAGCAGTAGCTGTGAAAAAGACGTCAAAGTATTCATAAAAATTTTATACAAGCTATTTGAACCAAAAGTAAAAGTAAATAAAAAACCTTACTCAGTTCATTTTTGTTGTGATTCATACTTAATATTTGTCACAAGCTCCAAAAAAGCATTGCTAACTGAGTCCCATGTACTATTCTCCACTGCTTTCTTACATGCTTCTGACTTTATTCTAAGGGCTTCTTCAACGGCTACATTCAAATCCCAATTCATGCAGCCCGTAACATTTTGTTCCAAGATATCAATGGGCCCAGTAACAGGATAACCAGCAACAGGCAGGTTGCATGCCAACGCTTCCAGAATAACATTGCCATACGTATCTGTCGTTGATGGGAAAACAAACACATCCGCAATATTATACCAATCAACAAGGTCTTCCCCTGTTTTCTGGCCCACAAAGAGTGTTTCAGGAAATTTTTTTTCTAATTCGGCCCTTTGTGGTCCCTCTCCCACAACTACTTTTAACGCTTTCGTTTTTAAAGAGAGAAAGCTTTCTATATTTTTCTCAACAGCTACCCGACCAACATAAAGAAGAACCTTATTTGATAATTCTAAATTTTTTCCTTTTACGTGAGGCAAGATAAATTGTCTTTTATCTATGATTTTTGGTCTAAATATTTTTGTATCCACTGCTTTTGGCCACAGTTTGATATTTTTAAATCCTTTGGCCTGCAGTGTTTTCATTAAAGAATTGGTAGAAACCAACACAGAACGAGCTGCATTATGAAAGCGCTTTAAAAGGTAGTAGCTAATATGGCTTGGAATGAGCGTTCTAGCCTCAATATACTCAGGAAATTTGGTATGAAAAGAAGTTGTGAATGAAATATCATTGCGCAGACAGTAGCGGCGCATTGCAAGGCCAATCGGACCCTCTGTTGCAATATGAATATGATCAGGCTTTTTATCTTTAACAACTTTATCAATGTAATTTGATAGGACGAGCGAAAGCTTAATTTCACTGTATCCTGGTAAAGGAAAAGTCGTAAATTGACTTGGCTCAATAACACATACATCAATTCCTTTATTAATTAACTCTTGAACCAGCCTTTCATAAGTTCGGACAACACCATTAACTTGTGGAGACCATGCATCGGTTGCGATAATAAGTTTTTGTATTGTTGAAATTTTATTAGAATTAAGCACAACTTTTCAAAGCCTTACAGTCTATAAGTTCAAGATCTCCAGATGATTTTTCAACAACAACAGTTTGATTTTGAACCCAATCCCCATCATTAATATACTCAATTCCATTTATAAATTTATGAGCTGGTGAATGGAAGTGCCCACACAAAACCCCGTCAAATCCACGCTCCTTCGCCTCTTCAACTATGGAAACTTCAAAACGATTGATGTGCCGTGTTGCGCTTTTAACAAGGCTTTTTAATTTTTTTGAAAAGCGATGATCTGAGCTAAAATAAGCCCCAAGGCGCTCAGTTCGCCCTTGAAAGCGTGTGCACAGCTTTGAAATCCATTTAAAATTTACGTGAAAAATATCATGCTTGTCTCCATGTAAAACCAGATATTTTTTCCCAGACTTTGAAATAAAAGTATCTTCGGGCAAAATTTCGATATTGCCAAAATACTTTTTCCCAGACTTTGAAATAAAAGCTTCTTCAGGTAAAATTTCTTTGTTGCCAAACTTTAAGCCTACAAGATCATGAAACATTTCATCATGGTTCCCGGGAATAAATTTAACTTTTGTCGTTCCATTGGCAATATCCAAGAGTCTTTGCAAGATTTTCATATGGGTTTCAGGCCAGTAAAAGTGCCATTTCATAGCCCATACATCAATCACATCGCCAACTAAATAAAGCGTTTTGCAATCAATATTATTTAAAAAATTAAGGAGGTCCTTAGCCCTGCAACCACGCGTGCCTAAATGAATATCTGAAATGAAAATGGTTTCATATTTCATGCAAGCTAGTATGGAGACTCTCTCAAAAAAGGCAATCAAAAAGTCTTGGAACTAATAGGTTCATAAAAACCACTTTAGCTTTATGTTTTTTTACCCATCTGCAGGTATTTCTTAGCACGCTGATTTTTAAGAGCGCTTCCGCTTAATTTTGTTAATGAGTCAAGCTCTTTGTTTAATGCTGCTTTAACATTAAGTATTGTTTTCTTAACATCTCTGTGCGCACCTCCCAACGGCTCTGGTATGATCTGATCAATGATATCAAGGCGTTTTAAATCTTGAGCTGTCAATTTTTGTGCTTCAGCTGCTTCTTCTTTTTTATCACGACTACGCCATAAAATCGATGCGCAACCCTCTGGCGAAATAACAGAATAAATAGCGTGCTCTAACATCATCACTTTATTTCCTGTGGCAATCGCAATGGCACCACCTGATCCTCCTTCCCCAATAATGATAGAAACGATTGGCACAGAAACAGATAGGCACGTTTCGATGCTTTTAGCTATGGCTTCAGACTGACCTCTTTCTTCAGCTCCCATACCAGGGTAAGCGCCAGCTGTATCAACAATTGTCACAATCGGAATCTGGTATTGCTCAGCTAAACGCATTAACCGCTGAGCCTTTCTATATCCTTCAGGTAAAGGCATGCCGAAGTTATGCTTTAGACGAGAATCAATATCGCTTCCCTTTTCATGACCCATAATCATAACAGTGCGATCATTAATTCGTGCAAGGCCACCTATGATCGCTGCATCTTCTCCAAACAGTCTATCACCCGACATTTCAACAAAGTCAGATGTCATGTGTTTAATATAATCTTTGAAATGTGGTCTGTCTGTATGACGCGCAATTTGCACCTTTTGAAAAGGCGTTAAATTTTCGTACACTTCATGCAAAAGCTTATCACGCTTTTTTTGAAGATTACTAATGTCTTGTAGAATGTCAATCTTACCATCGCTGGACATTTGACTCAGCTCATGGATTTTTTGATCTAATTCAGTAATCGGCTTTTCAAAGTCTAATAGCATATGCACACCTTTTTTAAGACAGTTCCTTAATACCTTTTTTAGGTTGTTTTGAACAGATTTTAAATGAAAAAGGGGCTATGAAGCCCCTTAAACATAATTTGAGATTTTAGCTTATGAACAACCACTTGTCGATCCACAAGTATCGCACTTCATGCAAGTGCCATTTCTAACAAGTGTAAAGTTACCACAGTCAGAGCATGCATCACCTTCATATCCTTGAATACGAGCTTGTGCCGCTTTATCAGCAAGTATATTACTTGTGCTTGACGATCCCCCAACAGCAACTGAGACTGAAGAAAAACTCTCGGTGCTTGTTGATGATACAGTTGTTGAACTTACCGAGGCTGAAGCTGTATTAGCACCCAAGACGTAAAGGTTATTTCTTACAAAGCCATTACTTGCCTGCGCGAGAATTTGCTGAGAAATACTAGATTGCTCATTCTCACCTTGCTTTAATGTTGAAAGGGCATCCCCTAAACTTGAAGGCGACATGTCACTTAAATCAACATGCGCAAGATCTGTGCGCCCTAAATAAGACACTGCTAATTCACGGAAAATATAATCCAGAATTGATGTTGCCATTTTGATCGCATCATTACCTTCCACGCGCCCAGCTGGTTCAAATCGCGTGAAAGTAAACGCTTCAACGTATTCTTCAAGCGGAACACCATATTGAAGGCCGATAGAAATAGCCATGGCAAAATTATTCATTAAGCTACGGAAAGCTGCACCTTCTTTGTGCATATCAATGAAGATTTCTCCGCATTTACCATCTTCGTATTCACCTGTTCGTAAGTATACTTTGTGACCACCGACTTTGGCTTTCTGCGTGTATCCTTTCCGTCGTGTTGGCAGCGTACGACGTTCAGCTTGATGGATAACTTTCTCAATTATTTTTTCAACAATATTTACCGTTTGAGCTTGTTGATTCTCAGCTTTTTCATTATCGCTTTCATCGTCTTCAACCAAGTTCCCGTAAAGCGCCTGGGAAAGTTTTGATCCATCTCTATAAAGCGCATTAGATTTCAATCCAAGTTTCCATGATAGCAAGTAGGCATCACTGCAGTCTTTGATTGACGCATGATTTGGCATATTGATGGTTTTGGAAATAGCCCCAGATAAGAATGGCTGGGCTGCAGCCATCATGCGAATATGGCTTTCACTGGACAAAAAGCGTTTACCTATTTTACCACATGGCGTTGCACAGTCAAAGATTGGCAAATGCTCAGGCTTTAAGTGCGGGGCTCCCTCAAGCGTCATTGCCCCAACACAATGTGTATTCGCCTGATTGATTTCATTGTTTGAAAACCCTAAGAATTTAAGCATGTCGAAGCTTGGATCGTCCAGCTTTTCAGGGCTAATACCAAGCGTTTCAGTGCAAAAGTCTTGCCCTAAAGTCCACTTGTTAAAGACAAATTTAATATCGAATGCTTTTTCAAGTGCTGCCTCTACTTTCTCTAGAGATGATTCATCAAATCCAGCTTTTTTCAGCTTCTCATGATCAATGCCAGGCGCATCTTTCAAACTTCCATGACCAGTTGCATATTGAATCATGTCACTGATTTGCTCTTCAGTGTAATGCAGCGCACGCAGAGCGTTTGGAACCATGTTATTAATGATTTTAAAATATCCACCACCAGCAAGTTTTTTAAACTTAACCAATGCAAAGTCTGGCTCAATCCCTGTGGTATCACAATCCATGACAAGGCCAATCGTACCGGTCGGCGCAATAACGCTTACTTGTGCATTGCGGAAACCATGCTTTTCACCCTTCTCCACAACAGCATCCCAGGCACGTGTTGCGTGAGACAAAAGCTCTTGCATTGGACAGTTTTTATGGTCAAGCGCAACTGGCAAAATTTCAAGCTGATCATAACCTTTCTCATGACCATGTGCTGCACGCTGATGGTTTTTCATCACGCGCATCATATCTTTTTTGTTTTGTGGGAACCTTTTAAATGGACCCATTTCTTGCGCTATATCAGCAGAAGTTTCATATGAACAACCCGTCATAATTGCTGTTAAAGCACCCGCAAGGGCGCGCCCTTCATCGCTATCATATGGCAAACCCATTGACATCAAAAGACCACCAATATTGGCATAACCGAGTCCCAAGGTTCTGTAATTATAAGTTCCCTCAGCAATTTCTTTTGATGGTAATTGCGACATATAAACAGCAATTTCAAGCACAAGGGTCAAAATACGAATTGCATATTCATAACCCTCAATATCAAAGGTAGGCGTACCATCCTCTTTTTGTTTATAAAATTTAATTAAATTAATAGAAGCAAGGTTACAGGCTGTATCATCAAGAAACATGTACTCTGAACAAGGATTTGATCCATTGATGCGTCCATCCTTAGGGCATGTATGCCATTCATTAATTGTGGTATCAAACTGAATTCCTGGATCGGCGCAAGCCCAAGCTGCATAACAAATATCATCCCAAAGCCTGCTTGATGAAATTCCTTTGTGGATCTCTCCATCTGTTCGGCGAATTAAGTTCCACTCTTCATCGTTTAGAGCCTTTTTCAAGAAATCATTACTTACACGAACGGAATTATTAGAGTTTTGCCCAGAAACAGTAACGTAAGCCTCTGATGTCCAGTCTGTGTCAAACTCCACAAGATCGATATCTTTTTTCCCAAGGCTTACAAGATGAATAACGCGCTGAATATAATTTTCAGGGATGCTTACTTTTTGTGCCTCTTTAATTGCTTGCTTTAATTCTGGGTTTTGCTTAGGGTCAGTCCCTCCATTTTCCTCAGAGCACAAATTAATAATGTTGGAAAGATGCTTCTTTAACTGTTTAGAACCTGCAACAAGAGCGGCCACTTTTTGCTCTTCAATAACCTTCCAACTTACAAACTCTTCAATATCTGGGTGATCAACATCAAGGGTCACCATTTTTGCCGCTCGACGCGTAGTCCCACCAGATTTTATTGCACCAGCAGCCCTATCTCCAATTTTCAAGAAGCTCATTAATCCAGACGAACGCCCTCCTCCAGACAAGCTTTCGCCACTGCCACGTAAAGAAGAAAAGTTAGTCCCCGTGCCTGAACCAAACTTAAACAAGCGTGCCTCACGAACCCACATGTCCATAATCCCTTGCGGGTTTACAAGGTCATCTTGAATGCTTTGAATAAAACATGCATGCGGCTGAGGTCTCTCATAAGCATTTTCAGATTTTTTAACTTCATCTGTTTCCGGATCAACATAATAGTGCCCTTGCGCTGGACCTGTAATACCGTACGCCCAATGCAATCCTGTATTAAACCATTGTGGTGAATTGGGTGCCGCTATTTGTGAAGCAAGAATCTTTCTGTTTTCATCAAAAAACACACGTGCGGACTCTTCATCCGAGAAATATCCGCCTTTCCACCCCCAATACGTCCAGGTACCGGCCAATCGGTCAAACACCTGCCGCGCATCAGTTTCACCCGTAAACCAATCTTTTTTATTTTTAAATTCCTTTGATAATTTCTCTTCGTCTGGAACACTGCGCTGAAGCCATTGTGGTACATTTTTCTCAGCGTATTTTTTAAGATATTTGGGAACCCCTGCTTTTCTAAAATACTTTTGTGCAATAATATCTGCTGCCACCTGTGACCATGATTTAGGCACCTGGACATTGTCTGCTTTGAACACAACTGTTCCATCTGGATTTCTTATCTCTGATGAAGTTAACTTAAACTCCATACCTTCGTATGCGTCAGCTAAGCCTTTGGTAAAGTATCTTTGAAATTTCATAGTCGCATTTCCCTAATATTTTATTGATTACGTAAAAAATGAGGCCAATCAACACGTTATCTTTCAACTTTAAAAAAGTCCAGAAAAAACAACATATTGTGTTTTTTGATCAATTTTTTAACTATATATAGTTTTATAAACCTATTCAAATCAGTCAAGCAAGGCTTTTTTTATTGCCTTTATATTAATTTTATGGCTGAGTTAAAACATGAGCAGTTTTATTGAAAAAGCACGCACAAAGACATTAGAAATTTTGGGTTTTTGTAAACATGTTGGTTCTGACTCAGTGGGCAACACCTATTACCAAAGCACTACCCAAAAAAATGATTTAGCAAGATGGGTTGTATACAATAAAGGCAACGATCCAACAACACTTCCCCCGGTATGGGCTGCCTGGTTACAATCAAAAACGCTTCCTGTTCCTCAAAAAAAACAATGTAAAGATTGGCAAAAACAAAGGTTGCCAAACTTATCCGGAACAGATAAAGCCCACAAACCAGAGCAATCAAATGATTCATATAGCTATCAAGCATGGACACCACAAAAAAATAAGGTATAGTTTAGGAAGATAATTTAAGGGGTACGTAATGCAATCTCAATTTGTTGAAGCTTTGATCGGCACGTTTGTTCTAGCGCTTGCGGGTTACATACTATGGTTTGGCTACACAAAAGCAGACACACAGGTTGCAAATGGCTATAAAGTATCAGGCTTTTTTACAAAAGTCGATGGCATCAATAAAGGTAGCGATGTCAAAATGAGTGGTATTAAAGTTGGAACAGTTTCTGGACTAGAAATTGATCCAAAAAGCTTCATGGCTAAAGTGATGATTCAATTGCCAACAAATCTTAAAGTCCCTCTTGATAGCTCGCTTGCTGTGGTTAGCGACGGCTTGCTCGGTGGCAAATACCTTGCCATAACGCCTGGAGGGGATGAAGAGAATTTAAAAGATGGTGACGTCATTGAACACACGCAGTCATCGATCAACCTTGAGTCTTTGATTGGACAAATGGTTTTTAGCCAAGATAAAAAAGAAAAAAAGAATGATGCTTAAAGCAAAACTGCTTCTTCTTGCTTTATTCATTTTTGATCTAGTACAAGCAAGAGATTATATCGAGCCAACTTTTTCCAAAGGGGGATTGAAATTTGTCGTCTTGGATAAGCTTACCAACAAAAAACAAACTTATACAACATCAGGAAACAAACCTGTAACAGTTGGTACACTGGAGATAACCTCAAAAGCATGCTTTGAGAGCGCACCTGATGAACAGCCGGAAACATCTGCTTATATTGAAATTATTGACAAGAAGGTTGCCGACGATAATCAAGGCGCAGCAACTGTACCTGAAATCCTATATCAAAATTGGATGTTTGCAAGCGCGCCTTCGTTGAACTCATTTGATCATCCACAATACAATATCACCATTATCTCATGCATGGAAAATAAATGATAATTACGCAAAAAATAAGCTTTAAAAATTAGTCGTCCATGTTAGTTTAATATAAATTTTTTCACAGGTTAGAAATATGAATGAAATAAATAACGACGAAATCAGCTTTGATGTCCGCAAAGATCAAGCAATCGCTTTCTATAAAAAAAACAAGAAAAAAATTTCTAATATTGCTTTTTTAATTATATTGGCAATCGCCGCCTATTTCTTTTTTAAAACGCGCCAGAATGAAGCACGTACAGATGCAGCAAGAAGCTTGTATTCCGCTATGATGAACACAAACACGCAACAAGCATTAAAGAACCTAGAAACCATCGCAAAAAAAAGTGGGTATACCTATTCTGACTTGGTTAAATTTTATGGGGCTACGCTTTATGAAAAGAATGGTGATCCAAATGGCGCAAAAGAAGTGTTGCAACGCGTTATTAATGAAACATCGCATCCAGCGTTCAAAGCAATTGCCGAATTGAGATTGGCACAGTTAAATATCGACTTAGGTTCTGATTTGGAACAAACTGAATCTTTATTGAAAAGCTATACTGAAAATGCAGCATCACCCTGGCAAATGCAGGCTATGGAACTTCTAGGAGCGCTTCAATTAAAAAAGGGATCTAAGGAAGAAGCCATAAATTCATTTAATGAAATTATTAAAAGTGATAAGTCTCCTGTGGATATGGTTACACGCACTAAATTTATTTTAGCAACACTGTAAAAAGTTTTAAGGATTTAAAATGTATAGAATTGTTTTTTTTGCGCTTTTAATTTTTCTAGCAAGTTGTAGCGATCCTTATAAAGCTCCACTTCCTGGGGATCGACTTTCTGTTCTCGAATCAGAAGTCATGTTGCGCGTTGATATTGACCCTGAATCCCTTGACGTATCATTGCCAACTGCAGAAACAATTGAGAACTGGCCACAAAATGGCTTCCAACCTACCCATATTGTCCCTCATGCACGACAAGACTTGAAGGGAATAATTGCATGGCAAGAAAGCATCGGAAGCGGCAACAGTGCCACACGTGCCATTACAGCACCACCCATTTCAGATGGTGAATTTGTATACACAATGGATGCTAATAATAAAATTGAAAGTCGCTCGTTAGTTGATGGCCAGCTTATCTGGAAAAAAAATACTCTGCTCGATGATGACGATGAAGGCCTGAAACGCAAATCTAAGACTTCTGGATACGATGGTAAGAATCATG
Source organism: Holosporaceae bacterium UBA7879 (assembly GCA_002500565.1). Lineage (GTDB taxonomy): Bacteria > Pseudomonadota > Alphaproteobacteria > UBA7879 > UBA7879 > UBA7879. The sequence goes on along the minus strand of DLRV01000018.1, from coordinate 14,092 downwards.
AAGGATCGCATGGAGAGGTTATTGGTGGTGGTTTAGCACTAGATATTAATAATCAAAGTTTATATGCAAGCTATCCAGATGGCGTGATTGCAAAAGCCAGAAGTAAAGATGGTTCACTTGATTGGTATATTAGATTACCTGATCTTATTCGCTCAAGCCCCCTGATCAATCAAAATACTATTTTTGTTCTGACCGCTAATAATAAGTTATATGCAATTGATAAAGAGTCTGGTCGCATTCTGTGGACTTACATGGCACGTGAAGAATCTGTAAGTTTTGCAGGCAGCCCTGTCCCAGCCATTCATAAATCAACAGTTATCGCCCCCTTTTCTTCTGGTGAAATTTGTTCACTTCATCCAGCAAATGGCATTGAGTTTTGGCGTGATTCAGCTTTGTCTTACCGAACAATTGACTCTAAATCCTCTATTTGCCAGTTTCTTGGAAATCCTGTCATTGATCGTGATTTGTTAATTGCTGTATCACATGGCGATCTAACAACTGCTATAGATCTCACCTCAGGACAACGCATTTGGCAAAAACCTATGGGTGGCACACAGACACCTTTTGTTACTGAGAGCTTTGTTTATATGATTACGTCCTCAAATGACTTAGTCTGTTTGATGCGCTCTTCAGGGAAGATCGTTTGGGTACATGCCTTAAAAATGTTTAAAGATGAGATAAAGAAAAAAGATCGAATTCAATGGTTTGGTCCTGTGCTATCAGGTGGTCGTTTAATGGTCGTTTCAAGTGTTGGTGATGTGGACTTTATATCGCCACAAGATGGCCAAATTCTGGAAACAAATCAATATGATCAAAAGTTTATATTTTCCCCTGTCCTTGTTAAAGATAAAGCTCTTCTCTTAAGCAGCACGGGGCAATTGATTGCTTTATCATGATAATTAATAGATAGGCTGACTCGCCATGAAAACAATTGCTCTGGTTGGTCGACCTAATGTTGGAAAGTCCACTCTTTTTAATCGACTTGTTGGTAAAAATTTGGCCTTGGTAAATGAAACACCAGGTATGACGCGTGACTGGCGTGAAGCCGTTGTCACTAATGATCACAATCAATACATTAAAGATCCTTTCACGCTTTTAGATACACCAGGTATTAGTAGTTTTGCTAATGATGAACTTTCTCAAACCATGGAAAGAAAAACAAAGCAAGCTGTTGATAAGTCTGATTTGGTCTTTTTTGTTGTTGATACCATTGAAGGTATTCTCCCACAAGATGAAGAAATTTCTTTATGGCTACGCACGTTGGGCAAGCCCGTAGTGTTAGTTGCTAATAAAGTTGAATCTAAAGTTTCTCAAGCGCATGATATATACCAATTAGGTTACTCTGATCTTTTACAAATATCTTCTAGAGAAGGGTTTGGAATAACTGAAATATATTCACTCATTAATGATTTTGATGTGCCAGAGAATGATGAAGACAATCTTGATTTCTGGCTACAAAAACCTGAAATTCAAATTGGTATTGTTGGTCGGCCTAATGTTGGCAAATCAACGCTTATCAATGCTATTTTAAAAGATGATCGCCTAATTACCAGTCCAACTGCTGGCAGCACACGAGATGCGATTTCAATCCCTTTTGTATGGAACGATACATATCTACGCCTTATTGACACAGCGGGGATCCGAAAAAAAAACAAAGATAAGGAAGTTCCTGAGGCGCTTGCTGTTAAAGATGCGCTTCGAACAATTAAGTTTGCTCAAGTCGTTTTATTGGTTGTTGATATCTCTCAGCCTTTAGAACAGCAGGATTTAACTATCGCTAGGCGCGTTGTTGAAGAAGGGCGAATTCTTATTTTGGTGGTTAATAAGATTGACCTTTATCGTAAAGACACCCAATCCTATGATGAAATTAAAAAAGATATTCAGCATAAATTAAGCCATTCTTTATCTCAGTTAAAGAATCCCAAAATCCATTACTTGTCCGCGCTTGATAAAAAGAACTTCAATAGCCTTTTTAAAGATATTTTTAGTCTTTATGAAAATTGGAACAAACGCATAACAACCCATAAATTAAATCAGTGGCTTATAGATGCACAAAGTGTTCACCCACCCCCTTTATCAAAAGGCCGCAGAATCAAATTAAAATTTATGAGCCAAGTTAAAACCAGGCCGCCACAGTTTATAATTTTTTCCAATAATACAGCTGACTTACCAGCAAGTTATCTGAGGTTTCTTGAAAGCAACTTATCTAAAAACTTTAATTTTGAAGGACTGCCGATTAGGCTTAGATTAAAAAAAGGCTTAAATCCCTATAGTTAAACCGAACAAGTATTATAAAGATCATCAAGGGTCTTGATCATGCTTTCTAGAATGTCTTCTTTTTCCTTCTCGTTAAACATACACAGTAATTTTCCAGATGGCTTCAATTGAAAACGTGCTGGATTTTTTGTGACTAATTCAACAATTTTCTCTATGTTTTCAGGAATCTGTGAATTAAAAGATATAGCAACTGCTTTTGTTCCTTTTTCTATTTTAGAAATATTTAGATCCACCGCTAAAATTTTTAAATGAATTGTACCAATCAGGTTTTTCAGGCTGTTAGGCAGATCACCAAAACGATCAATTAACTCTTCTTGATACCGGGCTAAAGCGTCAAGGTTAGTTAGTTCTGATAGTTTTCGATATATACCGACTCTAAGGTTCAAATCTGGAATGTAGTTCTCTGGAATTGACACTTGAACCCCCAAATTGATTTGAGGACTTAAGGATAGAGAGGGCGATAGAAATGAGTTTTTTGCTTCCTGAGTTGGAGATGACTTCAGGGTTTCAATCGCTTCATTCAAATACTGTTGATAAAGCTCATACCCTACTTCTTTAATGTGGCCAGACTGTGCTTTCCCTACCAGATTTCCTGCACCTCTCAGGTCCATATCATGGCTAGCAACACTAAATCCTGCACCCAGCCGATCAAGACTTTGAATAACCTCTAAACGTTTATAAGCCTTTTTTTCCATGACTGTTGAATTTTCAGTCATGAAAAAGGCATAAGCCCGCTTTTTGCTACGTCCTATCCGACCTTTAAGTTGATATAGTTGTGAAAGGCCAAAATACTCCGCACGATACACAATTAATGTGTTTGCATTAGGAACATCTAACCCAGACTCAACAATATTTGTTGCCAACAATACATCGAATTTTCCTTGATAAAAATCTTCCATCACGCTATCAAGTTCGGCTGCAGACAGTTGACCATGCCCAACGCCTAAACGAATATGGGGTATAAGTTTTTTAAGCTTTCTCTCCATAACATCTAAATCTTTAAGACGAGGACAAACAAAATATATTTGCCCCCCACGTTGAACTTCTCTTAAGATTGCTTCACGAATGATAAGCCCATCGTAGGGCATAACTTGAGAACGCACCGCTAGCCGATCTATTGGCGGGGATGCAATTAAGCTTAAGCCACGCATTCCCGCCACAGCCATTTGCAATGTTCTTGGAATAGGCGTTGCGGACATCGAAAGAATATTTACATTTGGAGAAAGCGTTTTGAGATGTTCTTTTTGCATCACGCCAAAATGCTGCTCTTCATCAATAACAATAAGGCCCAAATTATGAAAAGAAATTTTCTTACTAAGGGCTGCATGTGTAGCAACCAAAATTTGAACACGGCCATCCGCTAAACCCTCGAGTGTTCTCTTTTTTTCAGCAGGTTTAACAAACCTTGAAAGCTGTGCAATGCGACAATCAAAGTCAGCAAATCGCTTTTGAAAGTTTTTTTCATGCTGCTGCGCCAATACCGTTGTTGGCACAAGAATCAATACTTGGTAACCGTTAAAGGCTGTTAAAGCCGCTGCACGCATAGCAATTTCTGTTTTACCAAATCCCACATCCCCACAAATTAAACGATCCATAGGTGTATCTGAACCAAGGTCATTCTCAACTTGCTCTATAGCCACTTTCTGATCAGCTGTCTCTTCATAAGGAAACTGTGCACAAAATTCTTGGTAAAGTGGAAGAGAGCCATCAAAGCGCGGCTTTTGCACGACCGTTCGTTTGGCGGCAGTTTCCATAAGGATTCCCGCCACTTCAAATATTTTTTCTTTAACCCGTTTGACGCGATTTTGCCATTGAACACTGCCTAATCTATCTAAAGCAACATCGCTGTTGTGGCCTGCATATTTTGAAAGAACATCTAAGTTTTCAACGGGCACATAAAGCTTTGCTCCTTCGTCGTACTCCAGCATTAAACAGTCATGTTCTTGTCCGTCAAGCTCAAGCACAATCATGCTGACAAAACGCCCCACACCATGATCCCGGTGGACAAGGTGATCACCAGCTTCAAAGGCATTGATATCTTGAATTGAGATCTCACTGTTTTTTCTTTGATTCTTGTTTGTAGGTGCGCGTACTCCAAAGAGATCTTGATAAGTTAATACTTGGAAGTCATCACATCTAAAACTATATTTAAGCGGTGAAATGACAGCAAACGCCTGTTGCGAACTTTTGCCTCTTAACTTTAGTGCATTAGCTATATTTTTTTTTAAACTAAAGTTGATATCTAGAGAGTTTAAACCCTGAAGTATTGATTGAAACTGCTTTTCACTTCCAACCGAGAGGACAGTTAATCCGTCATAAGTTTTAATCTGCTCAGCAAAACCCTTTAAAGGGCTCTTGCTTGGGAAAACAGGCGTTTTGATTTTTAAATTCAATGATGAGTCGGCATCATACGGAAGCAAAGTAATTTGTTGGAAATTTGAGGCCAATTTAGAAATCTGCGGCCACCCCATAAAAAAACTTTCATAAGGAACGGGACGATATAAATTTGCGTTATCTTCTGTTTTCTCACCCAAATTTTCTTGACGTTGGGTGTAATAATCCACAGCTTGATCATAAGCGTTACTAATGGCAGCCTCTGGCATCCCATCAAAAATAAGTGCAGTTGTCTTTGGAAACCAATCAAGCAGAAATACCATCTTTTCATGAAATAAAGGCAGCCAGTGTTCAATGCCTTGCGGATGCTTGCCTTGCAATAATTCAGACACAATGACATCTGACCCAGCTTTTGCGCCAAAACTCTGGATGTATTTTATTTTGAAGTGATCAACTTTTTTTGGTGTTAGACTTAGCTCTGTTGCTGTTCCAAGGCTAATGGAAGGACATGATTCTATAGACCTTTGCGTCATAGGATCAAACGTTTTTAATGCTTCAATTTCGTTGTCAAAAAAATCAATACGCATAGGGTCATGTGCATCAAATGGATACACATCAATTAGGCCACCACGAACAGCATAACTCCCTGGCTCTCTAACTACATCAACCCTTTCTAGGCCTAACTCATTTAATTGAACAATTAAATCTGAATAATTACATTCATCGCCAGGACGCAGGGTTACTTGCGTAAAAACAAACTCATTTGGTTGAACAACTTTTTGAGTTAAAGCCTTATAAGTCGTTATAAAGCAGCTCTTTTGTTTTTCCCCCTCTCGTTTTATCTTTGCTAAAGTAGCAAGAGATTGTGCGCGTGTCGCCATGATTTCCTGGCTTGGGCTGACACGATCATATGGAATCGTATCCCATTCTGGAAAAGCGTGCAGATTGATCTCAGGACTTAAATAGGCTATTTCCTGAAGCAAGTTGTTTGTTTGATCGTTATCATTGGCAACAATCAACAAGGTTTGGCCGTCATTCACTTGTGAAAGTATATCAGATATGACTAAAGGTAATGCACCTGGTTTAACATTGCTTAGTAGATGCTGAGATAGCTCTGCTAAATCTAGATTTTTTAACTGTGAAAAAAACATGAGAGTTCAGTATCACAAGGACTAAAGGAAATCTAGGTGATTTAAAGGGTTTATTTTTTTCTAATTTTATTTTCTGTGAAACAAGTAAATACTTTACTAAATGTAAAGGAACTACCATGAAACTATATCTTTATCTAATCTCAATTATTTGTTTTTCAGCATCTGGCATGCTGCCCCAAGCAACAGATCTTAACGATGCTGATATGAACCGCTGTCTTGCTTCTTTGCATGCTGCTAAAAATTTAAAACTTACAAATAAAAAGCTATGGATGAATGAATATTGGCCAGCGGAGTATGGCGGCAAAAAAAATGCTAAACCCTTCTTCAAGGCTCTTGATTTAAATAAAAATGATTCACCTCCAGATATGAGTATTTTTAAAGAGTACGAATCTGGATGCATAATTGCAAAAGGCCGACAGTTAATAATAAGCTTACCTGGAGCTGCGCTTGCAAAAAAAATAGAAGATTTTGCTGTTCTGAGAAAAAGATCACAAGATTTTTCTTCACCTCAAGATGGAAGATATTGGAGCCATGGGCTTGCTGGACGAGGCCATTGGGGTGCTTTTCAAATAGCTCGTTGCTACACAAAAAATATTGAAGATGATGTGCGAAAATATGCAAACGATCAAGGGCTTGACTTAAAAGATCTTCAAATCATTTTCGCAGGCCACAGTTTTGGAGGAATGATTGCGCAGTATCTTGCCATTGATTTAATCAATCGGGTTTACAATCCGGCTTTAAATTTCAGCTCTCCAAAAAATCACAATAATATTATAGTTGTGTCACTAGGCGCTCCGGCAATTTTTAATGAAGAAGGGTGTAAAGCCTGGAATAAAAAACTGGGGGGTAAATTTAATCATCTTCGCATAATCATTGACGGCGACTCAATTGCTAAAGATTTCATGAGTGAAATCCAGGACTATGACCAAAATAAGACGTTTATAGGTCAAACACTTGGATGGTTTGGCAAAATGCTTTGGCCTCCTTCTTACCCCATGACTCTAACTAAGTTCACTGGAACTAAACTTGAATTACCAAAACCAAAAAAGAGTTCATCTGTAGATAGACATCATGGTCTTACAGAATCTTACACTCCAGCTTTTGTAAAAAAATATGGTTATCAAGAATAAGATTATAACTCACTTGTGAATCGATCGTCAGACAAACATCAGAACTTGCATTTTAGGGCAAGGTTAGCTATAAATCCAATGGTTTAAAGGAGTATAGCTCAATTGGTAGAGCGTCGGTCTCCAAAACCGAAGGCTGTGGGTTCAAGTCCCTCTGCTCCTGCCAATTTCATTTGACATGCAAGTGGCACATTGATAATTAAAATTGAACGATTGAGAAACAAAACATGATTAGCCCCGTAGAATACATTCGTCAGATCCGCCGTGAGGCTGGAAAAATCACTTGGCCAAAACGCAAAGAAGTCGTCATCACAACTATTATGGTGTGTATTATGGCTGCCCTGGCTGCTGTTTTCTTCCTCATCGTTGACCAAGTATTATCTTACATTATTAAACTCATTTTAAGCTTAGGAGCCTAACCCAATGGCATTGCGCTGGTACGTTGTTCACGTCCACTCTGGTTATGAAAATAAAATCAAAGAATCCTTGTTAGACCTTATCGAAAAAAAAGGTTTTCAAGACAGTTTTGGCGACATCCTTATTCCATCCCATGAAGTGACAGAAGTTCGTCGTGGGAAAAAATATACGCGTGAAAAAAACTTTTTTCCTGGCTATATTTTAATTCAGATGGATCTTACCGACCAGGCTTGGCATGCTGTCAAAAGCATTAATAAAGTCTCAGGTTTTCTTGGAACAAAAGACAAGCCCTCGCCCATTAGCAAAAAAGAAGCTGAACGCCTGATGCAACAAGTAGAAGATGGCGTTGAAACCCCAATGTCTGATTTGACCTTTGAGATTGGTGAGCAAGTAAAAGTAAGCGATGGGCCTTTTGCAACTTTCAGTGGTGTTGTTGAAGAAGTTGATTCTGATAAATGCCGCTTAAAGGTGAGCGTTTCTATTTTTGGACGCTCAACCCCTGTTGATCTAGATTACACTCAAGTTGAGAAGATCTAGATCTTTAACAACTTGTGGAAGATGACTGTCATCATCGCACCACAGCCAAAATTAATTGAGGTTTAAAATGGCAAAAAAAATACAAGGATATATCAATCTGATTATCCCAGCTGGAAAAGCTAACCCTTCTCCACCTATTGGTCCTGCATTGGGTCAACAAGGTGTTAACATCATGGAATTTTGTAAAGGTTTCAACGCTGCAACTGGTGGTGAAGAACCCGGCACGCCACTTCCAACAGTTATTACTGTTTATGCTGACCGTACATTTAGCTTTGTTACGAAAAAGCCACCTGCCAGCTATTTGATCAAAAAAGCAATTAAATTGAATAAAGGCTCACAAGCTCCTGGACGCCAATTTGTTGGTCAGATCACAAAGGCACAAGTCCTTGAGATTGCAGAAAAGAAAAAAGACGATCTTAACGCAGCTGATATTGAAGCTGCAGGTCGTATGATTGAAGGATCAGCACGCTCTATGGGCGTTGAAGTGGTGGAGTAATACAATGGCAAAACTAGGAAAAAAACTTAAAAATGCTTATTCTGATGTTGACGTTTTAAACCGTTACAGCATTGAAGAAGCCTTAAATGTATTGAAAAAGCATTGTTCAAAAAACTTTGACGAAACGTTGGACATTTCAATGAATCTTAACATTGATCCACGTAAGGCTGAGCAAAATCTCAGAGGCGTTATTCAACTTCCTAATGGAACTGGTAAAACTGTAAAAGTTGCTGTGTTTGCAAAAGATGACAAAGCTGAGGCTGCAAAAAAAGCTGGCGCTGATATTGTTGGCTCTGATGATTTGGCTGAAAAGATTCAAGGTGGATTTACTGATTTTGATCGTTGTATTGCTACTCCTGATATGATGATTACCGTAGGAAAACTTGGTAAAGTTCTTGGGCCGCGTGGTTTGATGCCTAACCCAAAACTTGGTACAGTGACCACAGATGTAGCTGAAGCTGTTAAAGCCGCTAAAGGTGGTCAACTTGAATACCGCACTGAAAAAAATGGTATTATTCATGCTGGCATTGGTAAAATGAGTTTTGATGCAAAGAAACTTGCAGAAAACGTTTTAGCTTTCATTGATGTGATTATTAAAAACAAACCAAGCGGCGTTAAGGGTCAATACATTAAAAATATCAGCTTAAGCTCAACCATGGGCCCTGGTATGAAAATTGACATAAGTGCTTATAAATCTGCTTGACAAAACTAACAGTATTCAATAAAGAGTATTCATTGCTCTTTATTGAGCTGTTGAAGACTGTAGGTTCAGGTTAGCCTGATTAATATCCAACACGAGACGCAAACATTTTTAACGTTTCTGTTTCCCCTGCTTTCTTTATTTTAAATTTAATAGGAGTCCATTGTGGATAGAACAGATAAAAGTAATTTTATTGAAGCTCTAAGGTCAAATCTTGATTCAGCAAGCCTTCTTGTTGTTACTAAGCCAAATGGCTTAACCGTTGCCGAGGTTTCCGATTTAAGAAACAAGATGCGTGCTGAGAACGTTTCATACAAAGTTGTAAAAAATTCTCTTGCCAAAATAGCATTAAAAGATAGTCCTTTTGAGGGTATATCTGACGACATCAGCGGCCCCATAGCCTTTGCTTTCTCAGCTGATCCTGTTGCGGCTGCTCGTGTTGCAATTGAATATGCAAAAAAGAATGAAAAATTTGAGGTTGTTTCTGGCTGTATGCCTAATAAGGCTATGTCAAAAGACCAAGTTAAGGCTCTCTCACAACTCCCGTCATTAGACGAGTTGAGAGCAAAAATTATGGCGGTTATTACGACCCCTGCACAACAAGTTGCATCCGTCATTGGAGCGCCTGCTCGCCAGCTGGCTCAGGTCGTTTCTGCGTACAGCAAAAAGTCATAAACTAATTTAAAGGAGAAAATCATGGCTGACTTAAAAAAAATCGTAGATAGTTTATCAGAATTAACAGTTCTTGAAGCTGCTGAGCTCGTAAAGGCACTTGAAGAGCACTGGGGCGTTTCTGCTGCAGCGCAAGTTGCTGTTGCGGCTGGTCCAGCTGCCGCTGCTGAAGCCGCTGGTGAAGAAAAAACTGAATTTGATGTAATTCTTGCTTCTGCTGGTGATAAAAAAATCAATGTTATTAAAGAAGTTCGTGGTATCACGGGTCTTGGTTTGAAAGAAGCAAAAGATCTTGTTGAAGCTGCACCTAAGCCTGTTAAAGAAGGTGTTTCTAAAGATGAAGCCAATGATATCAAAGGCAAATTAGAAGCTGCTGGTGCTACTGTTGAAGTTAAGTAGTTAGCTTCAATTAAAATTTCTTGTTTTTTAATGGGTGAAAGGCGCTCTACTATAAGCTTGCCTTTCTCTCATTTTTTAGTATAAAAATCATAACTTCATTTTTGCGAGGGGAAATGGTCGCTTCAACTGCACGCATTTTAAGAAAAAATTTTGGCAAAATCCAAGACGCCATACGTATTCCAAATCTAATCGAAACTCAAATTAACTCCTATAATCATTTTCTCCAGCTTGATACGCCAGCTGATCAACGTAAAGACGTTGGGCTTGAGGGTATTTTAAAGTCTGTCTTTCCAATAAATGATTATGCTGGAAAAGCGCAAATTGAGTACGTAAGCTACGCTTTCGAAGAGCCAAAATACGACCCAGACGAGTGTATTCGCGGCGGATACACTTATGCATCATCAATGCGCGCACTCCTTCGATTAATAGTTTGGGAAGTTGATGAAGAAGCTGGGACCAAGTCAATCCAAGATATTAAAGAACAAGACGTTTATTTAGCTGATATCCCACTCATGACTTCAGATGGTACTTTCATCATCAATGGGATTGAGCGTGTTATTGTTTCACAAATGCACCGTTCTCCTGGTGTGTTTTTTGGTCATGATGATGGTAAGACTCATGCCTCTGGTAAGCTACTATTTAATGCACGTGTTGTTCCAAACCGTGGTTCTTGGCTGGATTTTGAATTTGATGCAAAAGATCACCTCAATGCAAGAATTGATCGTAAGCGCAAAATCCTTGCTACTTGCGTATTGATGGCACTTGATAGTGCTGTTGGCGAGAGAAAGCGTGCTGAATTGATCAAGAAAGGTAAAGAAGTTAATGAGCATGATATCCCAGGGATGTCACGTGAAGAAATTCTTCGTACCTTCTATGAAGTTGTTGAATATAAAGCTTCTGGTTCCGATTGGAAGGTTCCTTTTATTGCTAATCGCTGGCGCGGGGTAAAAGTTGCCCGCGACTTAATTGATGCCAAAACAAAAGAAGTGATTCTTGAGGCTGGATCAAAGCTAACGCCAAGAACCCTAAAAAAACTAACTGAAGAAGGCGACCGCGAAATTTTGATGCCGCAAGACGACTTGCTTGGTAAACGTTTGGCTACTCAAATTACAGACCCTGAAACAGGTGAAGTTATTGCTGAACCAGGCGCTGAAATCACCCGTGATATTTTTGATGCAATCATTGCTCAAAAACTTAAGAAAGTTGAAACGCTTTACATTGATTACGTAAATGTTGGGCCAGCTTTATGCGATACACTTGTTGCTGATAAAAATAATTCACGTGAAGATGCATTGCTAGATATCTATCGCGTTATGCGCCCTGGTGAGCCCCCAACGCTTGAAAGTGCGGCTGCCCTCTTCCATTCACTATTCTTTGATCCAGATCGTTATGATCTGTCTCCTGTAGGACGTGTCAAAGCGAATGCCCGCTTAGGTGTTAACGCTGATCTTGAGCAAACTGTTCTTGAAAAACAAGATATCATTGCAATTGTTCGCACGCTTTGTGAGCTAAAGGATGGCAAAGGTCAGATTGATGATATTGATCACCTTGGTAACCGTCGTATTCGTTCGGTTGGTGAACTTCTTGAAAATCAGATCCGTGTTGGATTGGTGCGTATGGAACGCTCAATTCGTGAGCGTATGAACTCAATTGATCTTGAAACAGTCATGCCTTATGACTTCATTAATGCAAAACCTGTATCAGCTGCGCTGCGTGATTTCTTCAACTCATCACAGCTCTCTCAATTTATGGACCAAACAAATCCACTCTCTGAGATTACACACAAACGTCGTTTATCAGCGCTGGGGCCTGGTGGTTTATCGCGAGATCGTGCTGGATTTGAAGTTCGTGACGTTCACCCAACGCATTACGGCCGTATTTGTCCAATTGAAACCCCTGAGGGTCCAAACATTGGTTTGATTAATTCTCTTGCAACTTTTGCACGGATTAACCAGTACGGTTTAATTGAAAGCCCTTATCGTCCTGTTGAAAAAGGGAAAATCAAAAGCGAAGTTGTTTATCTTTCAGCTATTGAAGAAAGTCGTGCATGTATTGCGCAATCTGATGTTGAAATTGACGATAACAATGTTATTCAAGGTGAGTTTGTAACATGTCGCCATAATGGTGAATTTACGAAAGTTGCTCGGGATGACATTCAATTCATTGAAGTTTCTCCTAAGCAGCTTGTGTCTGTTGCAACATCTTTGATTCCATTCCTTGAAAATGATGACCCAACACGGGCATTGATGGGGTCAAACATGCAACGTCAAGCAGTCCCTCTTTTGAAAACAGAAGCACCACTTGTTGGAACAGGAATGGAAAAAACTGTTTCTGAAGATTCAGGCGTTATTGTTATGGCCAAAAACGCTGGTATTGTTGACCAAGTTGATGGAAACCGTATTGTTATCAAAACGGATGCAAGCGCTTCAGCCGCTGTTGATGTTGGTGTTGATATCTATAACTTGAATAAATTCCTTCGTTCAAACATGGGAACCTGTATTAACCAAAAGCCTTTGGTGCGCGTTGGTGAACGCGTTGAAAAAGGCCAAGTTATTGCAGATGGTCCTTCAACAGATCGTGGGGAGCTGGCCCTTGGGTATAATGCTCTTGTCGCGTTCATGTCATGGAACGGATATAACTTTGAGGATTCAATCATGATTTCTGAAAGAATCGTGAGTGATGATATCTTTACCTCAATTCACATTGATGAATTCGAGATTGTTGCCCGTGATACAAAACTTGGTAATGAAGAGATTACCCGCGATATCCCAAATATGGGTGATGAAGCCCTAAGGCAACTTGATGAATCTGGTATTGTTTATGTTGGTGCAGATGTGAAACCAGGTGATATTTTGGTTGGTAAAGTTACACCAAAAGGTGAAACACCTTCAACGCCTGAGGAAAAACTTCTACGCGCTATCTTTGGTGAGAAAGCTTCAGATGTGCGCGATACATCATTGCGTGTTCCTCCTGGGACGAAAGGTACCGTTGTTGATGTTCGGGTCTTCTCTAGACGCGGGGTTGATAAAGACGAGAGAACCTTAGCCATAGAACAAGGTGAAATCGACCAGCTCAACAAAAACAAAGTTGCTGAAACCAATATTTTGGATCGTAACTTCTATGACCGTTTGAAGCACTTGCTTCTAGATCAAGAGATTTCCAAAGGGCCAAAAGGTGTTAAAGTCGGCGCTAAAATCACTGAAGAGATTCTAGCTGGCTTTAGTCAAGGACAGTGGAAACAGTTTGTTGTTAAAGACACCAAAATTCAGAAAAATATCACTGATATTACAGCTGATTATGATGCTCTTATGGATGCATTAGCAAAACGCTTCCAAGAAAAGATCGAAAAGATCCGTATGGGAGACGAACTTGCTCCAGGCGTTTTGAAATCAGTCAAAGTGTTTATTGCTGTAAAACGCAAACTACAGCCAGGTGATAAAATGGCCGGCCGTCATGGAAACAAAGGTGTGATTTCAAGAATTACACCTGTTGAAGACATGCCGTATCTGGAAGATGGAACGCCTGTTGACATTGTGTTAAACCCACTTGGTTTGCCATCTCGTATGAACGTTGGGCAAATTCTTGAAACCCATCTTGGTTGGGCATCAAATGGTTTGGGTAAAAAAATCAATGCGATGTTAGCTGATGTTCAGAAAGATAAGAGCAAGCAAAAGGAGTTGGATCAAACTTTAACGCAGATTTACTCTAACCCTGCTCAGCAAAAAGAACTTAAAGCTTTGTCAGCTGATGAGAAAACAGCCTTGATCAAATCTATGCACAAAGGTGTTCCAATGGCAACGCCGGTATTTGATGGTGCAACTGTTGCTGATGTTGACGCGTGCTTAAAGATGGGTGATTTGGATACGTCAGGCCAGGTAACTTTGTATGATGGTATCACTGGAATGCCTTTTGACCGTAAAGTTACTGTCGGCTACAAGTATATGCTAAAACTGCATCACTTGGTTGATGATAAGATTCACGC